>NZ_JBBMEU010000076.1:0-9827 GCF_040096415.1 Megasphaera intestinihominis | reverse complement strand
GTGAAAAAGGGGGATGGTTCCATCTCGTCTTGTCGACGAACGCTATCAACATCAAGAATGGGTTCCTGACAGTGCCGATGAGCCGGAAATATGCGAAAATCCATAACGGCCATCGGATTCGGATTCCTGTTCCCGACAGGCTGAAGGAAAAGACGATTCAAGAAGTCCGCATCTGTCCCATGTATGGCGGACGGTATTTCAAGATTCAGTATTGTTACCTAGAGGACCCAGAGCCGGTGAAAGCTTCGCCAGACCGTGTCCTGGCTATCGACTTGGGCCTGGAAAATCTGGCCGCCTGCGTCACCAATACGGGGACGTCGTTCCTCATGGACGGCCGTAAACTCAAATCTATCAACCAGTATTGGAACAAACGCAAAGCCAGACTCCAAAGCATTGCCGCCAAGCAGGGCCAGAAGACGACGAACCAGCTCTGTCAGTTAGCGAAGAAACGCAATTTCCGGATGCAGGACATCCTTCGCAAGACAGCCCGCTATATCCTCGATTTTTGCATTGACCATCAGATAGGGACCCTTGTCTGCGGCTATAACCGGGATTTCAAACGAGGACTAAAGCTGGGTAAAGTGACGAATCAGCATTTCACCCAAATCAATTTGAGCTATCTGCGTAGTACCTTGAAATACCTGTGTGAACGTTACGGGATAAGCTATCTGGAACAGGAAGAATCGTATACCTCTCAGGCCAGCTGCCTGGATTTAGACGACATTCCCGTCTACCAGCCGGATACCCCCTATACAGGAACGTTCAGTGGACAACGAGTCCGGCGCGGCCTGTACCGCTTTGCTGATGGAAGGACGGCCAATGCCGATATCAACGGAGCCGCCAACATACTTCGTAAAAGTAAGCAGAACTTCGATTTCGAGGGACTGTGTAAGGGGCTTTTGGACAGCCCTTTGAGAATAAGGCTATCCTGATTTCAGGAGGAAACTTAAACAAGCAACCTTCTCAAGAATCTCCCGCTTCTATAAGCGGGAGAGGTTCAATGACAACCATATTGACAACGAACATAAGACCGTATATAATGAGAGTGTAACGAATTTTACCTTTTGACTTTTAGCTTCTTGATAGGAGTTGATTTTATGAATCGTGTAAAAACCGTATTTCTCATGACGGCCCTGGCGGGTATCCTCATGGCCATCGGCGGCCTCATCGGCGGCCGCAGCGGCGTCATGGTCATGTTCCTCATCGCTACGGCGATGAACTTCATTTCCTACTGGTTCAGTGATACTATGGTCCTGAAAGCCTATCGGGCACAGGAAGTCGGAGAAGACCACTACCTGTACCGCATCGTCGCCGACCTGGCTCAGCGGGCGGACCTGCCCATGCCCAAGGTCTACATCATCCCGACGGAAGTACCCAATGCCTTCGCTACGGGCCGCAGCCCGTCCCATGCAGCTGTCGCCGCGACGGCTGGGATCCTGGACCTTCTTGACGAAGATGAAATCCGCGGTGTCCTGGCCCATGAAATGAGCCATATCCTGCATCGGGATATCCTCATCAGCACTATCGTGGCCTGCTTTGCCAGCGCCATCGGCATGATTGCCAACATCGCCCAGTGGGCTGCCATCTTCGGCGGCGGCCGCGACGACGACGGGGAAGGCAATCCTGTAGCCCTCTTGGTGACGGCTATCGTAGCGCCCCTGGCTGCGTCTATCATCCAGCTCGGCATTTCCCGGACGCGGGAATATATGGCCGACGAAGAAGGGGGCCGCATGATCGACGACCCCATCGCCCTGGCCAGAGCTTTGGCGAAAATCGATAACTACGCTCACCATTATGCCCTGCCAGGTGCGACGAAGGCGACGGCTCACATGTGCATCATCAACCCCTTTGCCGGTGCCGGCAGTGCCATTGCCAACCTCTTCAGTACCCATCCGTCGACAGAAAAACGTATCGAACGGCTGGAAGAACTGGACAAAGAATTACATGATTAATGTTTTACCGTAGGGGCCGTGTCGCATAAAGGCTTATTCCACCGTGCTAGGTCCCGTTTGCTTTATAGTTTGCAGTACAGAGTTTGTAGTTTTCAGAGAAAACCTTTAAATTTAAAGCCATCCGCTAACAACTAACTGCTAGCCACTAGCCACTTAAAAGGGCTTGTCGCACATGCGACAAGCCTTTTTCTATTGCATTTTCCGTCAGACAAGATATAATAAAAATATTGTAATAGAATGTAACCGTGAGGAGGAACGCTGGTTGGCAGAATATATCATGCTGCAGGGGACGAGTTCCCATGTCGGCAAGAGCATCATTACGACGGCTTTGTGCCGCATTTTCTTACAAGAAGGGAAACGGGTCGTCCCTTTCAAGGCCCAGAACATGGCTTTGAATTCCTATGTCACGGCCGATGGCCGGGAAATGGGCCGGGCCCAGGTCGCCCAGGCCGAAGCGGCCGGCCTGCTGCCCATGGTGGCCATGAATCCCGTCCTGTTGAAGCCCACAGGCAATGCCTGCTCACAGGTCATCATCGACGGTCGTCCTGTAGGCAACATGTCAGCCCGGGAATATCATAAAGGCTATGCGCTCCAGGCTTTCGACGCCGTCAAACGGGCCCTGGGCGAACTGGATAGGGCTTACGACACGCTGGTCATCGAAGGGGCCGGCAGCCCGGCAGAAATCAACCTGAAGGACCATGATATCGTCAACATGCGCGTTGCCAAATACCTCGGCGCGCCCGTACTCTTAGTGGCCGATATCGACCGCGGCGGCTCGCTGGCTGCCTTAGTCGGCACGCTGGAACTGCTCGACCCGGATGAACGGGACCTGGTCAAAGGCCTGGTCATCAATAAATTCCGCGGTGACGTATCGCTGTTCACGCCGGCTATCGACTTTTTGAAAAAAAAGACGGACAAACCCGTCCTGGGCGTCGTGCCCTATGTCGATGACCTGGGCATCGATGAAGAGGATTCTGTATCCCTCGACGATAGGGAACAGCGGCCAGAAGCTGATAAGGTATCTATCGCCGTCGTCCAGGTGCCTAAGATTTCCAACTTCACCGATTTCGACAGCCTGGCCCGCGAAGACGACGTCGCCCTGTACTATGCCCGCCATCCCCGCGACCTGGCCGGCGCCGATGCCGTCATCCTGCCGGGAAGCAAGAATACGACAGAAGACTTGTGTTTCCTCCTGGAACAAGGCTGGGACCGGGCTTTACAGCATTTCATCAGCCAAGGGAAGCCCGTCATCGGCATCTGCGGCGGTTATCAGATGATGGGCCAGGCCGTCTGCGACCCGGATCAGACCGAGTCCCAACTGGGCCGCGTCGAAGGCCTGCACCTCCTGGGAGTGACGACGACCTTCGTATCGCATAAACTGACGTCGCAGGTGACGGCTGACTGCCGCGACCTGCCTTTTGCCGGAACCATCCTGAAAGCGAAGGGCCTGACGGGCTATGAAATCCATATGGGCCGGACCGAGCGGGATGGCAGCGATACGTATCCCTTTGTCGTCACCAGCCGTTCTGGAGAACCCTGTGAAAGTCTGGCCGGTGCCGCCCGTAAAGATGGCCTGGCCTGGGGAACTTATATCCACGGCATCTTTGATAACGACGCGTTCCGCCGCCAATTCCTCAATGCCCTGCGGATCCGCAGGGGATGGCAGCCCATGCCGGTGACGCTGCACTACCGGCAGGAAAAAGAAGCGAAATACGACCGCCTGGCCCGGATCGTCCGGGAGTCTCTGGACATGAAGCGCCTGCGGCAGATTATGGAAGAAGGAATAAAATGATTACTGTACTCACCGCTTTTATCGTAGATTTCATCATTGGCGATCCCCATACGAAACTGCATCCCGTCGCCCTCATCGGGCGCTGGATCAGTCTGCTCGAACGGCTGTTCTATAATGAGAAATCGACGAAATGGGAACATTTCATCTTAGGCGGGCTGACTGTCGTCATTACCCTGTTGTTTGTCTACAACATCACCCTGGCCCTGGTCCTGGCCTTGGAATTTTTACCTAACGAACATTGGAGTTATATCATCCAGGGCATCCTCTTATCCTTCATGATCTGCCCCCGCAGCCTGGCCAAGGCCGGTCGGGAAGTCTATCGCTATCTCGTCCGTCATCATCTGCGCATTGCCCAGTTGAAGGTCGGCAAGATCGTCGGTCGCGATACGGACCATCTCGACAGCCCGGAAGTGACGCGGGCTACAGTGGAAACGATTGCCGAAAATACCATTGACGGCATCGTGTCGCCGCTGTTCTTCTTTGCCATCGGCGGCCTGCCCCTGGCTGTCGTCTATCGGGCGGCCAATACCCTCGATTCCATGATTGGCTATAAAACCGATAAATACATCTATTTCGGCCGCGTTGCAGCCCGCGTCGATGACGTCCTCAACTACATCCCGGCCCGGATCTGCGCCCTGCTGTTCATTGCGGCTGCCGCCTGCCTGGGCTATGATGCCAAAGGGGCCTGGCGCATCATGCGCCGTGATGCCTCTAAGCATCCCAGCCCGAACGGCGGCTATGCCGAAGCGACCGTAGCCGGGGCCTTGGGCATCCGTTTAGGCGGGCATAACCGTTATTTCGGCAAGGATACATTCCGCGAATATATGGGCGATGCCGACCATGAACTGGAACCGCAGTATATCCGCAAGGCCATGTATCTCATGTACAGCGTATCCCTGGCAGCCGGTGTCATTACGGCGCTCCTTCATTTAGGGCTCTACGGCTTATGGAGCTGATTGTCCGCGTTCCCGGTTCGTGCGGGGAAGTGATGCAGGGCTTCTGGCAGGGAAGGCCCTTCTTGGTTACGTGTCCCATCGACCGCTACAGTACCGTCGTCGTCCGCCCCGGGACGGGACGGCTCGTCGGCGGCGGGGCCAAGGCATGCCGTGCCCTGGCGCTGGGACAGGCCTATTGCCAGTGCGACAGCCTGGCTCATGATTTTTTCCTGACGTCGGAATTGCCTTCCGGCAAGGGCATGGCTTCCAGTTCGGCCGATATCTGCGCTGTCCTGGCAGCCGTAGCAGCCGTGAACCAGGTGCATCTTTCTGAAGGGGACATTGGCCGTCTGGCGGCTTCCATCGAGCCGACAGACGGCGTTTTTTGTCAGGGCCTGGCAGTGATACAGCCGGAAACGGGGGAGCTCCTCCATGTCTTTCCGCACGTACCACCCTTAACTATTGCCATCTTTGATGCCGGTGGGACCGTCGATACCGTAGCTTTCCATCAGGCCCGGCCAGACCGTGTCCGGCCTGATGCGGCGGCTCTCTTCCTGGGCTGGCAGCTCTTGTCGTCGTCGCTGACAGACCGCCAGATCGGACAGGCGGCGACCCTCAGTGCCCTGGCCAATCAACCCTGGCTGCCGAAACCGGATTTTCCGGCCTTTTTCCGGGCTGCCCGCCGTCATCCGGCTGTCGCCGGCGTCAACGTAGCCCACAGCGGGACTGTGGCCGGCGTCTTTTTCTGCCAGTCTGCCAGTCAGGCGGACAGGGAGGGGGTCATTGCTTCACTGAGCCGGCAGTTTTCGCATTGGACCTATACAGAAACGGTCCATTTGCGCAGCGGCGGTATTTCCATAGAAAACAGGTGATTCCATGATAAAACGATTTGAACATGGCGGCAATATCTATCAGCCCGCACCGGATGGCGGTCCGTGGCTGGACTTCAGTGCCAATATCAATCCTCTCGGACTGCCGGAGAGCATCCGCCAGGCCCTGGCGGCCCATCTCGACGCCGTCGTCCATTATCCGGATCCGGCCGGGACGGCGCTGCGCCAGGCCTTAGAAGGGGCCTACGGCGTACCAGGCGGGACTATCCTGCTGGGCAATGGCGCAGCCGAACTTTTTTATCTCTATATGCATACTTTCCGGCCTCAGCGGGTCCTGCTGCCCGTCCCTTCCTTCAGTGAATACGAACGGGCGGCACGGGCTGTTGGGGCCGTTATCGGCTATGAGTACCTGAAAGAAGACGATGACTTTGCCTTTCCCTGGGAAGGGCTGCGCCGGGCCTGCGGCCAGGTGGACTGCATCGTCATCGGCAATCCCAACAATCCTACGGGCACCCTGGCGACGGCCGATGAAGTCCTGGCCCTGGCCGAAGTCGGCGCCCGCAAGGGAACAGATATCCTCGTCGATGAATCGTTCCTCGATTTCCTTCCCTCTGACGAAGCCTATTCCGTCCTGGACCAGGCCGGGGACCGGGATAACCTGTTCGTCATCCGGTCGCTGACGAAATTCTACGCTCTGCCGGGCCTGCGCCTGGGTTTTGGTGTCACGTCGCCGTTGCGGCGCGGCCTCATGGAGGGGCATAAAGACGGCTGGAATGTCAATGTCCTGGCTCAGTATGCCGGCGTCGCCGGACTCCGGGACCGGGCCTATCAGCAGGCTTCGCGCCAATTGGTCCAGAAGGAGAAAGACTGGCTCTATGAACAGATGACGGCCCTGCCGGGTCTTCACGTCTATCGGCCTTGTGTCAATTTCATCTTCTGGCGCCTTACGGGAGAAGGGAAGCGGACGGCAGACCTGGCAGACGCCTTGCGGGCTGACGGGATTTTGATCCGCGATTGTACCAATTATCCGGGCCTGACGGCGGCATACGGGCGCAATGCCGTGCGGCCTCGCTTTGAAAATGAAAGATTCGTGGAAAAAATGCGGGAAAAATTAAGTAAGTTCTGATTTTCACTAAAATATTAAAGAAAGATTAGAGAAGCATTAGAATTAGATTAAACTTGCGAAAAATTCATGATTTTTTTTCCTTTTTATGATAGAATAAACTCACAAATTAAATTATTTAATTTATTACATTTTCTGTCCTTATGATTTCTTGACAAAATCTAAAATTTAAAAAGATAGGAGGAGTGTCATATGGGAGAAAATAAAGGAAACAGAACAATTGCTATTGGCTTGATGTTGTTCGCATTGTTCTTTGGTGCAGGGAACCTGATCTTCCCGGCTGCCATGGGGCAGGCTGCCGGCTCGAATGTCTGGTGGGCTGTCCTGGGCTTCGTCGTCACCGGCGTCGGCCTTCCGTTGGCCGGGGTCCTGGCCATGGGCTATTCTGGCTGTAAGAACTTGCAGGAACTGGCAAGCCGCGTCCATCCGGCATACGGTCTTTTCTTCACGGTCATCTGTTATCTGACTATCGGGCCGTTCTTCGCCATTCCCCGTACGGGCAGCGTCTCTTATGAAATCGCCGTCCGTCCCTTCTTGCAGAGCGGTGGCAATGACATGATCATGACGGGCTTTTTGGTCCTGTTCTTCGTCATTTCCTTCTGGCTGTCCGTATCGCCGCAGAAACTGGTCGACCGTATCGGCAAGATCCTGACGCCGGCTCTGCTGCTCACAATCCTGCTGCTCATCGCCAAATCTTTCATTACGCCCCTCGGCTCGCCGCAGGAACCGACCGCTGCTTATGCAACGGCCAGCATCGCTGCCGTACAGGGCATCCTCGATGGCTACAACACGATGGATGCTATCGCCTCGCTGGTCTTCGCCATCCTGGTCATCGAATTCGTCATGGAAGACGGGGCTACGGAACCGGCGGCTATCACTAAGGAAGTCTTTAAGGCCGGCCTCATTGCCGTCAGCTGCCTGGCTTTTGTCTACATCTTCATCGCCAAGATCGGTGCCGACAGCGTCGCCGCTTTCGGTATCCAGGAAACAGGCGCACCGGTCCTTTCCAAGAGCGCTATGATCCTCTTTGGTAATGTCGGGGCTGTCATCCTGGCCGTCATCGTACTCCTGGCCTGCTTATCGACGTCCATCGGTCTGATTACGTCGTGCGCTACGTATTTCAATGAACTCGTCGGCAATATCGGCTATAAGAAATGGGTCACCATCTTTACGGTCATTTCCTTCTTCGTCGCCATGTTCGGCCTGAAGACCATCATCGTCGCCGCTATTCCGGTCTTGATGTTCATTTATCCTCTCGTCGTCGCCATCATCATCCTGACCTTCCTCAACAATCTCTTTGATGGACGGCAGTGTGTCTACGCCTGGACCATCGGCCTGACACTCATCCCGGCTTTGGTCACAGGGCTCCAGACGGCGAAAATTTCCTTAGGACCTATCGATAATATCTTCAATACCATGGTACCGCTCCACACGCTGGGCATGGGCTGGATCAGCTTCACCATCGCTGGGTTCATCATCGGTTTCATTTGGAGAGCTGCTGTTTCTTCAAACAAAGCTAGTCAGTAAGGATTGGGGGCATGTTTATGAATATTTTACGCCGCAAATCCTTCGATGACTTGTTGGCCCATACGCAGGAAAAGAAATTGAACAAGGCTCTCGGCGCCTTCGATATTACCCTCATGGGCCTGGGTATCATCATCGGGACGGGGATTTTCGTCCTCACCGGTATCGGCGCAGCGAAATACGCCGGTCCCGGCCTGATGTTATCCTTCGTCTTCGCCGCTATTACCTGCGCGTTCGTCTGTCTTGCTTATTCGGAACTGGCTTCGTTCCTGCCCGTATCCGGCAGTTCGTACACCTACGCCTATGCGTCGCTCGGTGAAATCTTTGGCTGGTGGGTCGGCTGGAGCCTCATCCTGGAATACTCGGTCGGCGCCAGCGCCGTAGCTGGCGGCTGGTCGGCCTACTTCGTCGGTATCCTTCATTCCTGCGGCATCGACTTGCCGAAAGCCTTGACGGCCGTGCCGGCTGACGGCGGACTCATCAATCTGCCGGCGGTCCTCATCGTCGTCCTGGCGACGGCGCTCCTCGTCATCGGCGTCCGCGAAAGCGCTCACGTCAACCGCATCCTGGTGTACGTCAAGATCGGGACGATTTTCCTCTTCCTCTTCCTGGCAGCACCGCATATCGAACCGATGAACTGGCAGCCGTTCCTGCCTTATGGCATCCACGGCGTCTTTGCCGGGACGGCCGTTCTCTTCTTCGCTTACCTTGGCTTCGATGCCCTGGCGACGGCAGCCGAAGAAACGAAGAATCCGAAACACGACATGCCTATCGGCATCATTTCGGCCCTGGCCATCTGTACGGTCCTATACATCGCCGTCTGTGCGGCCATGACCGGCGTCGTCCCGTATCCCATGCTCGATACGGCAGCACCGGCGTCCTTCGTCCTGGAATACATCGGCCTCCATCTCGGTTCGGCCATCGTCGGTACGGGCGCTATCTGCGGCCTGTCGACGGTCGTCCTGGGCATGCTCTTCGCTCAGAGCCGGGCTCTCTACTCGATGAGCCGTGACGGCCTCATGCCCATGAGCCTTTACAAGGTTCATCCGAAGTTCCATACGCCGTATATCATCCAGATCGTCATCGGCGTCATCGTCGCCTGCATCACCGGTTTCACACCGATTCACATTGTCGCTGAAACATGCAGTGCCGGTACGATTTTCGCCTTCCTCTGCTCCTGCGTCGGCATCCTCGTCCTGCGTCGGCTCTATCCGGACCATCCGCGTGGATTCCGCTGCCCGGCTGTACACGTCATCGCTCCGCTGGGCTTCATATGCTGCGCTTTCATCTTCTCCGAACTGTCGCCGCATACGCTGATGCTGTTCACAGGCTGGACCATCCTGGGCCTCATCATCTACATGGTTTACGGACGCAAACACAGCCTCTTGCAGAAAGAAAGCAGCAATTCGTAGTTCGTAAGCTCCGTCCTGTAGGGACTTGCACGTGGCAAGCCCGCCAAGCCTCCCCATTATAGGGGAGGTGGCCCGAAGGGCCGGAGAGGTTTCATATGAAAAAAAGAGGATGGAGTTTGCAGAGAAAAAGCTTTAAATTTAAAACCATCCGCTAACTACTAACTGCTAGCCACTAACCCCTAAAAAAGGGGCTGTAACATAATAGCCTCATCGAAAAAAATGGACTCAGTTATCTGAGCCCATTTTTTTAAGCAAAAGA
>NZ_JBBMEU010000075.1:0-9851 GCF_040096415.1 Megasphaera intestinihominis | reverse complement strand
CAGCGTGAAATATTTTTAGGCACTTTGGTCTCTAAAGCCCAAACCGCAAAAAATCCAACGGACTTAGTGCAGGCCTTGTGTAAACTGGTTTCGTCAACTTCCGAGGTAGCGTAAAAGTTGTAAAGTGCTGATAATTTTTAAAATTATAAATTTTTCTCAACGATTCTCTATTTTTTTCAGTAACAAAAAGCACATTAGACAAATTCATTTTATTCAGTGAGCTGATTGCGCCAGGATATAAAGCATCAACAACATTAGCTGAGGTATGAAAAAAATAAATCTTATTTTTAACCAAATCTGATTTTAAATCATGTAAAAAGAAATGCAGACTTTCCCGTGTCGAAATAATTGTATTAACATGAATTGATTTTAAATATTTTTTCATTCCAATCCCTGCAATAGGTTGTAAAGCTTTATATGCTGGATCATTTTTTAAATATGAGTAAAACCAATTACCTCTTACTAATGCAACTAATAATTTATCCGAGAGCTTAGGTTTAAAACGATTATATACAGGTTGATTAGGGACTCCAGCCGGATAATTACGACCAGTTACTTTTTTTAAAGTTAAAAATCGCACCAAATAATCTTTTTCACGTAACCCTTCAGCTAACGCCCGAGTAGCAAACACCGTTCCTCCAATTCCAGAAAAGTCATAACCTAGAAAGCAAATAGCATTCCGTGTCTTTTCATAAAAATAGTCGCTCATTTTTTTTATATAAATGCCCCTAATCACATCATTATAATCTATTTTTCTTATTCTTTTAAGAAAAAAATCATTAATAGAAAAACGGTTAGACGTAATAATATCAATGAGAAGTTCTTTCCGCGTAATACTATACTTTCTCAATTCAGAAATCTCACAGTACAGATTTCTTTTAGATAAATAGGCCTCAAAATCAGGTTGATACAATATTACTGGCTTGCGTAAAAAAGTAAACTCGAAAGCAATAGATGAATAATCTGTGATCAAAACATCATGATCAACAATAGCTTGCATGACATCAATGCTTTGAGGAGTAACGAACTGTATATTGCTATCTTTGACAGAATTTTTTAAAATTCTTTCTTGCTCAACATTAAATTTATCATGCAAACAAATCGTTAATAAATTATCTTTATCTTTCAAAAATTCGGTTATTTTTCTATTTTTAACTATACTTTCAATTTTTTTTATAAAATTATAGGTTTCAAAATTATTTCCAAAGTATTCTCTCCATGTTAAAAACCATAAGATTCTTACACCTCTATTAGAAGTAAAAGTCGTTTCTTTTGCTCTTTTTACCATTTCCATATATCTGGGCTGAACAATACCATCATACAACTGGTACTCTTTAAACTCATTAATCGATTGAAATTTTTCTTTCATATAAGGATTATAATAAATAAATTTGAAGAGACAATTATTAGCATAATTAGGCTTATACCCTAGTTGCTTAATTGCAGAAACCCCATGTTGTAAGTATACCAGAGGGCGAGTCAATAACGGCTTAAAACTTTTAAATCCAATACGATCCGGTTGAATATCACGAAAAGATAGAGATACAAAAAACATATCAGCTTGAAAAAATAATTTTAAATGTTTGATGGAATTCCTCCATATTACATATTTCTTCTCCATCTCATTCATTTCTCTAAAAACTTTTCTATTGTCATCATTTTTTTCTAAAATAATATAACTCTTTAAATGCGGATACGCTTCATTATTAATAATATATTTCCACATATAGAAAGAATTATTATTTGCCGTTCTCCCTAAATTCTCGCCGAATAACCAAATATAATTTTCCATCTTTAAGACATACCCTCCTAAAACAATTCAAATTCAGATCTATCTGGAAATATTTTTTCAAAAGCTTTATTTAATCTTTTTTGATATACCTCTATATTTCGATAGTCTATTGAATCATTGCAACAAATCATTTTAAATTTTTGTTCTTCTATACATTGAATCATCTCATCAAAACATTTTTCTCCTTCAAACATCTTTCCTACATTAACTTTTCTCGGTGTAAATAACCCAGTCGCATATTGCCAAAACTCAAATAGCCATTGGTTTACATCAGTTGTTTTTCTGAATCTATGTGAACAGGTATTGTTTAATTCAGCATGTGCGATATCCCATACACTGCTATAAGTTGTTTTGCAAAGAGATGTTGGCATATGGTGTATAAAAAATCCAGAAAAATTCTTAAATGGCATCATTAAAACAGTTCTTATAAGATATTTTCCATAAACAGGATTGAACCATTTAAAATAATTCTTTTTAATAACATCATTCTTGTTGAAATATCGGTTAATAATATACATATCATTAATTTCTGCACGTATACCATTTTGTATAAGATGAATAGGACTAATAATTGCAGCATCACAAGGTAGTCCGTTTTTAAAAAAATCTTCAGATGTAGTTTCTGAAATAATAAACATATCATCATTGAAATATACAAACTTTTCTGATAAATCTGGAATTCTATGGAAGTTCAATTCAATACAGTGGGAACTAAACGTTGGTAAGTATTTTTTAGGTATATATTGATTATGAAAAACAACATTAAGTTTAGGATGGTTAATATTAAGCCACTTAGGCAAATGGCCACAAGTTACAAAATGTATCTTATTGACCCATGGAGCAAATTTTTCTACGCCTCTAAACCAATATCTCAAATTATCCCAATCCCGAAATCGTACATCAGAACTATTCCACAAATCAGAAAACTCATTACATTCCATTTTTTGATACCTTAATCGTAACCTATTCCACGCAGGATCACTGCCGTCCACCCAAGCAATAATAAAATCTATTTTTTCAGACATTGACTCTCCTCGTTTCTAGTTTGAAAGTATTCAATACATGGATGAAAATTTTTTCCCTTCATATATCCATCAATGATAATTTTCATTCTTTTAATACGTTCAGATTTTGCAATACAAATAATTTTTAGAATGTTAAAGCAGCACTTCATATGATAGAATAAAATACCTTTAATGCCTTCTTTATGGAATAAAAAATACTCATTACGGAAGGCATAAATATACCTATCTAATCTTGATACTGTATCTGTAGCAATATTACTTCCATTATTATCACGCATTGCATGAATAACTTTACTTTCAGGAACATAAAAACTTTTCAACTTTTTTCTAACAGCAATTCTTCTTGTAAATTCAACATCATCTCCCCATATAAAAAATTCTTTAACTGGTAAGCCTACACATTTCACCGTATCCACTGTTAAAAATAAGGAAACAAAAGAAGCTTGAATGGCTTCTATAAGATGATACATATCAAAATTATTTTTAATTCTCCGCTTTAATTTAGGATAATTCATTTTACAAAGGCTAAAATCAGTCCACAGCACTTCACTCGCAAGCCAACCGTACTTCCCATTCAATATTTTATCATACTTTAACAAAATTTCTAATGCAGTCTTAGTCGGAAAACAATCATCATCCATTAACCAGATATACTTATATTTCATAAACAAAGCTTTTTTTATGCCATAATTAAAGCCGCCTGCTCCACCTAAATTTTCTCCTGTATTAAAGTAAAAAATATTTTGGTATTCTTTTTTTGCTTGTTTTATGTATTCAAAAGTCTTATCGGTTGATGCATTATCAATAATAAGAATATCACATTTAATGCTCTGTTCAAGCAATGCATGGATACATTTAACTAAAAATTCCTGTCGATTATATGTAACTACGATAGCAGCGACCAAATTCATAATACACCCCACAAATACTTTTCCTCTAAAAAATTGCACTACTTTATTTAGTACAAAAGTAAAAAATATTGATATATTTAAAATTTATAACACGCATGTTCCTTTATAAAGATGCCTCATCATACACATACAAAGCAAAATTATTGGGCATATCATAAATTAGAACGCCAAATCAAATATGCTTTGTATGAATGGCTTATTTTTCTTTCAAGTTGCCGAACATCTTCCGCTTAAAAAACAGCCCACCTTTTTTGATCCAGTCCTGCTTTTCCATGAAAGATACATTTTGTTCCACATAATCCATGTTATTATGTTCGAGCCAGACATCGAGTAACCGTTCGGCTACAAATCCGTAGACACGGGAATTATAGGTATCCCAATCGGTGATATCAAGACGCTTCTCAAGCTCAAAGAGGACGGAAAAGAGCCATTCCATATATTCTTTGAAATAGTCGCGACGCATGACGAATATGTTGAACATATGGGCCCAGGTCCGATTCATGACTTTTTCAAAAGCAGGAAGGTACTCTGGACACTGCTCCTTGATGATCTGTTCCGTCACATCCAGCCCTTCCCGATGGTGGGCGTGGTTATAATGGGAACGGTTCGTTTCGATGTAATATTTCCGCTTATCCGGAACAATGACGGGATGGCAGGATAAGAGCTGCTGCCATTCTTTTTCTGTCAATATCTGGTCTTTCTTGGCCTCGATGTTATGGACCTCTTTACGAGTAAAATAACGGCGGTAATGAACAAGCCCCAGATAATCGGCATCCAAGTTCTTCCAGGCCCAGTAAAGGCCCGTCAGTTCACAAAAATGAGAGTTTTTACTGCTGATGTTATCACCTGTATTATCCGGTGTATAGCCAATTGAGGATTTTCCTTCCGCTCCGACATGAACAGGCAGATAAACCGTATCCGTCGGCATCCAGTACTTTTTGTGAGCTGCAACGATGATTTTGATAGACAAAATGGTCAATCCTTTCTATTTTATAAGGCTTACATATTCTTGAAATTCGGCATATTCATCTTTATTTCTAATATACGAGCGTTTGAAAGCTGCAAACGCAGCGCTTCGTTTCAATCGGACAACCACTCTTCGTTTATTAGTTTCCGATTTATGTTCTTGGTAACGTTTCAATTCATTGAAAAATATATTCATTTCTCGCTGTAAGGCTTTCATTCGCTGGGCTGACTTGATAACCCTCATTCCGGTATTTCTTAGATTAAACACTTCATCAACTAGTTTAGCTGTCATTTGCGTTTCTTCGTGGTCATCTAAAGGCTTGACATCTATATTATCGTTAGTATAAAGAAATTGAATATGCAATTCTGGATCTTCCTGGCAACAGTTAATGATCTTGCCTTCATATTTTCTTTGATTCTTGATGCTATTGCAATGACCACAACTCCAGAAAAGGTTATTCCAATCAAATTTCAAATCAAGATTTCCTTTATGCGGGACCAAGTGCTCGATTTCAGGGTCTTGTAACCCTTTCAGTTCGCAAATATAGCATTTATCATGAAAATCAGTCTTCAATTGTTCTACGACATCTTCTCCACGATACGAGCCGTTTTCACCCTTCAATTTTTCAACTTTTAAAGAAGCTGGTGCCACCGGAGATTTATCACATTTTACCATTGTACTTACTCCTTCTGCGATAATTCCAATTTGAGCTTTTTATAATCTGCCATAAAATCTAACCCAAGATAGTCAGGAATTTCATCAAGATAATATTCCAAATTAGCAATTTCTTCATAATCATCATCGGTTAGTTCCTGTTTGCAAGCCAGTTGTTTATATCTTTCATATTTTTTCTGTAGCTCATCAGAAAGTACCGAAGCCTTGAAATAGCCTTCTACAATTCCATCATAAGGAATATTTGAAAGGCCTTCTGGAGTATTAACTAGCATATGATTTGCCAAATCATAAATAACTGTATTCTCGATAGAATTCAAAATGAACGGAGAGTGTGTCGTCACGATGAACTGAATATTGGGGAAAATGCCTGTCAATATCGGCATAATTTTTTTCTGTAGCTCTAAATGCAGATGTGCTTCGATTTCATCAATCAAGACGACGCCTTCCAAATCATAACGTTTGCCCGCTTTCTTTTCCATTCGCATCATCAAATCGACGACGATATCTAAAACGGCTGCATAGCCACTGGAAAGAGTGTCAAAGGTAAACGGTTCTCTGCCAGGTACGACGATATGGAACTCAAAGGTTTCAATATCAAAGTCCAGATGAGCTTGCGGCGCATCAAATATGATTTGTAAAACGTGGTCAAATCGTTGAAACCATTCTTTGATTTCTTCAGCTCTTTCTTTTTTCCCACCAACTTCCGCCATGGCCCCTACTGTTTTCAAATTCAAAATGTATTTTACGAACTCCTGCCCTGGATGTTCCTGGATAGTATACCTTTCCTTTAAATCCACTTTAGATACATTTTTCTCGTTATGTGCTGTATATCCTCGTTCCGCTTCATAATAGGCAAAAATGTATTCGCCCGTGTATACCTTGGACTGCATACTTTCCTTGTCGTTAAACTGAGCAGTAACGCCTTGGGCTATATCAACAGTATCACTATCTTCTGTATATATAGACAAATATGCCTTCAACGATTCCATGACACTGGTTTTACCACTGCCATTTTTCCCGGTCAGAATCAAGTGTTTGCAAGTCGTTTCTGATAATGGGATAGTGATATTCTGTAAGTGCCGTACTTTATCAATATGTATTTGCGTGATAAAATGTTGATTCATAAAATCATCTCCATTAAGTCTGTGATGGATGCAGCCACTAGTTCTATTGCGGGCCGCCTTCACAGGACGGCCCCTACGCAGGCCCCGGCCGGGGCATTTTTTACGAGCCGAGGGGTACTCGAGGCGTCGTTGTTAGTTTGAGTCTGTTGCCGCGCAGCGGCATCTGAGTCCGAGGCGGACTGCGAACTGCGAAATCAAGAGCAACCTCTCCGGCCCTTCGGGCCACCTCTAGCTCGGCTCTCCGTTTTGGCAACCGTCCTGCGCTTTCCTGTGGTCAGCACCTGACGGGCCAAAAAGGGCCTATGAGGCGAGGCTAATAACTAATACGCTCCTTTGTGTTTCAGGACGACGGCGATGGTGCGCCAAATCAGGACGATGTCGAACCAGACGTTCCAGTTGCGGACGTACCAAGTGTCCATCTGGACACGTTCTTCGTAGGTTGTATCGCTGCGGCCGCTGGTCTGCCACATGCCGGTGATGCCAGGGCGGACCATGTAGAAATCCTTGATGTACGGACCGTATTTCGGGACTTCGGCCTGGATGATGGGCCGTGGACCGACGAGGCTCATTTCGCCTTTGAGGACATTGAAAACTTGCGGTAATTCGTCTAAGCTGGTCTTGCGCAGGAAGGCTCCACTCTTGGTGATGCGCGGGTCATTTTTCAGTTTGAATTCTGTTTCCCATTCTTTCCGGGCCTGCAGGTCCCGTGCCAAGAGTTCTTTCAGTTTGATGTCGGCATCGACGCACATGCTGCGGAATTTATAGCAGTTGAATTCTTTACCGTTCCGGCCGACGCGGCGGTGCTTAAAGATGATAGGCCCGGGCGAGTCTTTATAGATCCATATAGCGATGGCCAAAAAGAACGGCGAAAGGCAGACAATCCCCAGACTGGTACAGATGACATCAAAGACGCGTTTAACAGCCCGATTGTACCAGAGAGCCAGGTTGTTGCGGAAACTGAAGGAAACGATATGGCCGTCGATGAGGCTTTCCGTATCGAGCGTCGCCAACGGCAGGCTGCCCATATCGGGCATAAAGGCGACTTTTTTGACCAAAGGCTGGACGCGGTAGACGATGTCCTGGACAGCGTCACTGCTGAGGCCCGGTGCGATGACCATAACGTGCTGGACACCGGTCTGGCGGATAACATCTTCGGCATCTTCAAAACGGCCCAAATGCGGCATCATAGCCGCTACCTTCGCTTCTGGCGTATAGTCTTCCAGATAACCGATGAAATCATAGCTGACGCCCGTATCGTGCTTAAAATAATCCAATACGATGGCTGCTGTCTTACCGGCTCCCATGATGAGGACCGGCAGCTGGAGCAGTTTGAAATGCCCCAGGATATGTTTGACGAGGTATCGTTCGGCTATCAGGAAAAAGAAAGAGGTCAGCCACAGTAAGGCCACAAAGAGCCGCGACGTCGAAGCTGCCGTCTGGGCGATATAAATGAAAAAAATCAGTAAGGCGACGGCATAAAAGACGGATTTAAAAAGGCCGGAAATGACCTGCCAGAACTGCATACGTCGCGTATAAAGATGATGTAGTTGCAAAAAAAGGATGTATACGACTGGCACGATGACATGGATACTGAGCCAGGAAAGATGAAAATGCGTTTCGGGAACGAGAAAATCCCGCAGTCCATAAGATGTATACTCGGCCAGCCAGATAGCGATATAATCGGCAATAACTAAAACAATCGGCAGGAGCTCATTGCTGTATTTATTTTTAATAGAAATAGACCCTTTCGTCGATAGCGTCTCCAAAACAGCTCCTCCTCTGATTCTCCCCTGATAATAGGGTCATAGTAAAAGGGCTTGTCGAACGATGACAAGCCCTTTTTACGTCGTTAGCTAAAAGAAATAGGGATCTTGCCCAAAGGCAGAAAATGGCATATAGGCCACTCTTCCCATGCAGACATCTATGATTTTAATTATAACGAAAATTAAAATATCTGTCCACTTATCCAACGTTCCAGGTGGAAATGTTGATTCATAAAATCATCGCCCTTAGTCTGTTACGAATGTAGCCACTATTCTGAGCGGGACGCCCAGCCACAGCTGTCCGTTCCAGCAACCGTTCTGCGCTTCTCGTTGGTCAGCACCTGACGGGCTGGAAAGGCTTGGCCGTCCCCTACGAAGGCCCCAGCAAGGGGCATTTTTTTACGATACAAGCTGAGGATTACGCGAGTCGTCGTTGTTGGTTTGCGTTTGTCGCGGCGGGACGCCGCATCCGTAGGGGCCGTCCCAGAGGGCGGCCCGCTACGCACTGAGGGTTTCCCGAAGCGTCGTTGTCACTTTGAGTCTGTCGCCGCGCAGCGGCATCTGAGTCCGATTATTTCTTCTTTTTGCGATGGACGATGAGGGCTTCATCGGCCCAGTCGAAGAAGTACGGTTCGGTTGCGTAAATAGCATAGTTCGTCAGATAGGCAGTGATGAGTTCTTCATCGGAAAATGGGGCGTATGGCGGGTTGTCAAGGTAGGGCTGGAAGATGCTCTGGTCACCCTTTTTAATGGAACGGATGAGCTTTTTCGTAATAGGGTATTCCTGCTTCAAGGTTTCCAAGTATGATTTCGCCTCGGGCCAATCGCCGAGTTTGAAGTACAACAAGGCTAAGGCCAAGAGATAAAAGGAACTCTTTTGTTCGTATTTTCCCCGTTTATACAGTTTCAAAGCCTTCATTTCATTGCACATTTTAGCATACAGCGGCATCAGCAGAAAACGGATTCCCAAGTTGTCGTTTTGATTGAGGCGAAGCATTTCTTCCCCTATCTGGATGGCTTTGTTGTGGATACCACATTCAATCAAGTTCGACAAGTATTCTTGAAGCAGCATCATATAAGGCCGTGTTTCAAAGTCCAGCCAAAAATCACCTTTGCTACGCTGGTAAATTTCCTGATCTTTTAACCGTTTTTCTTCGGCTGCAATCATGCCCGGAAGGATTTCAAGCATATCCAGGGGGCCTTTCGAATCCAATTCAGCTTGGGCCAGTTTGACTTCCACATTATCCGGCTCCAGTTCGGCTGCTTTAGCCAAATATTCCCGTTTGTCTTTTTTTCGGCTCGCCTGCTCAGCTAAGTCTAAATAATCATAGACATCGGCTGGTACTGTATCGTCCTGCCCATTCTCCTGCAAAAAGTCCTGCAAGTGTTGGACAGCCTCATTATGCTGCATCATGAATTCTTCAATAATCTGCTGCATCTCTTCTTCGCTCTTAACACCGTTCGGAGCCTTCTTAGCAATAAATGCATGTAATTCTTTCATTACTTTATCCATAGCACGCATAAAATCATCTCCATTCAGTCTGTTTAGGTATTCCCATTCGTTCTGTGGCGGGTCGCCCACGCGGCGACCCCT
>NZ_JBBMEU010000074.1:0-9951 GCF_040096415.1 Megasphaera intestinihominis | reverse complement strand
TATTGTGTTAGTTATGGGAAAGAAGGAAGGCTGCAACAAAATGAGCAAAAAAACTCATTTTGTTACAGCCCCTTTTTTTTACACTCCCATGAATTCCAACATCTGGATCATGCCGGGCACAAAGGTATCGACGTCCAGCGATTCCTGAAGGGTATGCTCCCCGTGGCTGCGGCAGAAACCGAAGGAAATGGCCGGGATACCCTGGCCCATGGGAATGTTGGCATCGGTGCTGCCGGCAATGCACGGCGTCGGCAGGCCGTGGCGCCGCCGGATGGCCGTGATGCGGTCTGCCAGGGGATTGGTGTCCAGGCGACTGCAGGGCCGTTCGCCGAGCAGCTGGGTTTTGATGTGGACCGTTTCCCCTTCAGTATGGGCCAGGAGGCTTTGAAAAGTTTGGTCCAGCTTGTCCAGTTCATCAGCATTTTCCGAGCGCAAGTCGACAGTGAACACGGCCTTTGCCGCAATGGAATTGACCGTCGTGCCGCCCGTGATGGTGCCGACATTGTACGTCGTCTTTGGCTGGGATGGCACGGACAGTGCATAGAGCTGGCTGATGATGCGGGCCGCTTCGGCAATGGCATTGGACTGGCCGAAATGCATCCAGCTGTGGCCGCCGGCGGCTTCGACGGTGACGGCATAGCGGCGGGAGCCGACAGCTGTCGTCACAAAAGTATCGAAAGTACAATCGACGGCGACCACTTCGGCAATGCGGCCGTGCCAATCGGCCATGACCTGCCGCATTCCCTTGAGATTGCCCAAGCCCTCTTCGCCGACGTCGAGGGCAAAGAGCAGACCTTGCGGCGGCGTGAGCTGTAAATCGTGGAACATTTTGATGATAAATAATAGACCGGCGATACTGGCGCTGTTGTCGCTGCACGACGGCGCTGACAAAATGTGACCTGTCTGGCGGATGTGGATTTCCTGCAAATCCTGGAATACCGTATCTATATGAGCGGTGTAAAGGGCGACCTTTTCACCGCTTTTTACATGGCAGGGATAGACCACATTTCCTGCGGCATCACGATACGCCCCGGCGGCGCCCCATTGATGCAAAAGATTCAATATCCATTCGCCCTTGGCCTGTTCATGTCCGGTCGGTGAAGGAATAGAAATAATATCACAAAGCCATTCCATAAAATCACGGCCGTGATTCCGTACGTATTGCTCAATCTTTTCATTCATGATGATGACTCCTCTCTCAGCATGGTAACCTTATTATAGCATGAAGGAAAAAGCAGGTCGCAGTTCGCAGGCCGCAGGCCGCCTCGGACTCAGATGCGGCTTCGCCGCGACAGACTCGTGAAATGAACGCAGTTCGCAGACGGCAGTTCGCAGGTTGCCGCGGTCCTGCGGACCGCAAAAAATACACGGCCAGCGGCCTTGTGCGTAGGGGCTGCCCTTTAACCTCTCAGACCGCCTTTGGCGGCCAGCTCCCCTATAAAGGGAGCCTTGTGCAGCCCGTTGTGAGGTTTGGCCATACCTATTCTTGTATGATGGTAGGTTTTTACGAGTTACGAATCACGAGCCACGAGCCACTATTTTTTCACGAGCCGAGGGTCATTCGAGGCGATGTTTGTTATTTTGAGTTTGTTACCGCGTAGCGGCATTTGAGCCCGAGGCGAACGGCGAACTGCGGCCTGCGACCGGCGGGCCGTTAGGCCCCTATATATGATTATCATTCTCTTTTAATTATGAAAATGACCGCTTACGTCAAAAAAACGTCGTTTTGTGACAAATCTGTCTTGTCGTCAAAATTACATCGTATAATGCAAATATAGATAAGTTATCTTGCTAAGTGATAGATAGAATTCATAATTATCATCTTTAAAACAAAAGGAAAAAGATGATAAAAACAGATAATTTTGTTGAAATAATCTAAAGAGTATACGAAAGTATAATATTCAACAAAAGAATTTTATATTACACTACAAGCAAGGAAAGTCATTGTATATACAATCTAAAAGTAATTAAATGCTGTTTACGTTAATATATTCGATGACAAGACAAAGGAGGCGGCAATTTATGAATAAGATTTATAAGGTAGTATGGAATACAGTTCGCAATTGTTACGTAGTTGGATCCGAACTGATTAGCTCAAAATCGGGCAGACATAGCACATCGAACGGCAAGTCTTCGAGTTTGAAAGTTACCTTGACCGTACTGGCGCTCTGCGGAATGACGGCTTTAGGAAGCGGAGTGGCTCCTGCGTATGCAGCGGATGGAACGGGAGCTGTAACGGCAAAGAATCAATATGTTGCATTAAAGTTTTCAGGACCTAAAGATGGTGATTCAAGGGCTAAATTCAGTAATGGTCAATGGCATACTACTTTTAATGGAGAAAAATATGATACTTTTGACAGTGGTATGAGGGATAGAGATAATCAGCCCATTCTTTACTGGGTCCGTGAAGGTTATTCTCTGACTATGGTCGACGGCCAGCCCTATACGTCGTTGTCTAGTAATGGCCGCCGGGCTGATGTCAGCTGGACGGGTGATGCGAATGCCAAGCCGTCGGATATCTTAGAAAGCGTTACTTCGACTCATGTCCAAACGAATGTGACGACCAATGTTGGCGAAACGTTGCAGCAAGTCAACGCTGGGACCTATGCCGGCGTGAGCAATTCTGGTGGAACAGAGGTTGACGGCAGCTGGAATTACATCGTCAAAGACTCCAGTTGGAAAGGTATTGTCAGTGATTCGAATTATCGCAACGGATATGCTGACTTAGTTTCTAGTGGCAAGCCCAGAGGCTTTGTCAGAACTACGGATGCGGGTTCTAAATTAGCTTGGAACGCTACCCTCAGCGCATATACGTATAATGGCAAAGTCGTTGATTATAGCAATATCTATGTCATTGATGGGGAAATCGGTGTCTTCACCAACGCTTCGGGATCAGAAGTCTATACGGGAACGGTCTTTGGTAAAAATAATGAAGTCTTGATGACTGTCAAGAAATCTGATGGCAGCTACTACAGCTATTGGGGCGCTGAAGTCAATGACGCTGGCGCTACGATGGATACCTATCGGGTAGCCGAATACCAGAAAGACCTCAACGTCTTGCGGGACAATGACTTTGCGCTCTATCATAACGATATTAAGTCCGTAGATATGAGCACGAACGATTCTTCGGCAACTATTTCCCTTATGCGTAACGGTGATGGTACGAGCAGTCCGGCTGTCGATGGGACATTGACCATTACTAATGGTGGCGGCACAGGTGGTAATGACACCTATGTTCGTATTTCCAACACGACGAATGGACAAGAAGTTTCTAAGACCTTCACGACAGGCTCGAAAGTCAGCGCCATTGGGTCGACTGATGCTACGACGGGGCTGACGATTAATGGTGTCGATTACACGATTAAAGCCGGTAAAGATTATAAGGCCGGCGCAAACATCCAGATTTCTCCTGATAATACGATTTCTGCTACGGATACGAAGTATACTGCGGGAGCGAATGTCAGCATTGATGAAAACAATGTTATTTCTGCTGTTGATACGGATACGAAGTATACCGCCGGAAAAAACATCACCATTGATGAAAATAATGTTATTTCTGCCCAGGAATATAAGGCAGGCACTAATGTAAGTATTGATGAAAATAATAAAATCTCGGCAAAAAATACTACTTTGACCAATAGATCTGCAGAAAAATCCGTTAACGCAACATCTGGTGGTGTTACTTATACCATTAAAGATACGGATGGAAATGCAGTGACTTTGGAAGATGTGGCCAGTGCGACGACTGTTAATAAGTTGATTGACGGAGCTAAAGTTCATTACTTCAGCGTCAATGCGTCAGCTAACCAAGGAAATTACAATAATGATGGTGCTGGCAACTTATCCATTGCTATCGGCACCAATACGGCGGCTACGGAAGAAGCAACGGCGGTAGGAAATAACAGTACAGCCGATGAAAAGTCGGCAGCCTTTGGGTACTCTAGCGATGCAAGGGGAACCCGTGCGGTAGCCCTGGGTGCAGAGTCCTTCACTAATGGGAGCAACTCAACTGCTATCGGCTGGGGGGCTGCGGCTGGATACTATAAATCTGATGCGGATCAGGTGATGGCTGAAGCGGCAACGGCTGTTGGTTCTCAGGCTGAAGTTCATGCTAACTACGGGACAGCTGTTGGACAGTCGGCTAAAGTAGATTCAGAAGATGGGACTGCTCTCGGAATGGGAGCTCAAATTTGGGGAAATTCCGCTAAAGGGGTAGCTGTCGGTCGACGTGCATCCGTTGGTGGTAATGGACATTCTGCAGCGTATGGCATTGCTTTAGGTGCCGAGAGTCAGGCAGAAGCTGAAAACGGAATTGCCATTGGTTACGATGCTGTAGTTTCGCAACCTAATTCGGTTGCGCTCGGTAGCCATGCGACGACCAATCCTGTAGTCCAAACTTCGTTGATTACGATTCCTAACACGAATACCACCTATAATGTGAATGGAACAAATCCGGTTGGAACCGTTAGCGTTGGTTCTGCTAATGGTTTGCGGACGATTACCAATGTAGCTGCTGGCCGCGTTAGTGAAACTAGCACTGATGCCGTCAATGGCAGTGAACTGTATGCCGTCGCTACGGAAGCAGCAAAACATACGACCATTACAACAGAAGAAGGAAGCCGTATTACCGTAGACAGCAAAACCAATTTGGCTGGAGGGACGGAGTACATTCTCGACTTTGATTCGTTTGGATTGGCCAATTCTAGCTTGAATAACCTTACGAATCAGGGGAAAACTGTTATCACCAATCTTGCAAAAGAGGTAGAACGCCATATTAAGCCCGTTACGTATGCAGTAGATAAGAATGGCACCGTTACTATGACCTATGTTAATGGCAAGGGTGAAACTGTTAATAATATGACTGCGACTATTACGGGCATCGCCAAATCGGATCTGTCGAACATCACTGAAGAAGGCGATACCTATATTACCCAAGTGGCTAACAAAGCTGTAAAAGTTATCGATGGTGAGAACACGACAGTTACGCCGGGTAAAGATGGCGATGTCACGACTTATGCTGTCAATGTTGATACAAGCGGCAAGATTGAACAGAATAATACCAACATCGTCACAGGCGATACGGTTTACAACGCTTTACAGAATGTCAGCTGGAAAGCCCAGGTCAATGGAAATAATGCTAAGACCGTTGCGAAAGACGGCACGTTGAACTTCATTGATGGCGATAACATCGATATTACCAGCAACGACAATGGAGACATCAAGATTTCTACGACGGGACTGGCAAGCTCGGGCGATCTCTGGACGGCTCAGGCTGGCGGTACAGATGTCAAAGCTGTCAATCAGAAAGTCAACTTTGTTGGAAGTGACCATATTACCGTCACTGGAACAGATGGTCAGATTAAATTTGAAGCTACTGGTCTGGCAGATACGGACCTCACCAACATCACGAATGATGCAATAACAAAGATTCAAAACATCGCTAAAGGCGAAGATGTCCATATTAAATCTGATACCTATACGGTAGGTAATGATGGTTCCGTCACCATGACCTACGTAGACGGTAATGGAAACAAAGTTGATGGCACGGCTAAGATTACGGGCATCGCCAAATCGGACCTCACCAACATCACAGAAGGCGGCAAGACGGTCATCAATAACCTTGCCAAAGAAGCTGTGAAAGTTGTCGATGGTACGAATACAAACGTTGAAACTGTACCGACGACTGATGGTCATGCGGAATACAAAGTCAATCTCGATAAAGATGTCAACTTGGGCGATACGATTTATCTGAACGGTTCCGATGGCTCCATCAGCGCTAAATCGGGCGGAGCCCAGCTGGCTTTCAACAACAGCGGCTTGACGGTTTCGCAGGCTAAGAATGGCTTGACCAATGAAACGAAAATCGATGGAGCTACAATTACGGTCGATGGTGGTGCTGGTAACCAGACAATCATCAACGGTTCGACGGCTCGTATCGGCGGCGTCCTGGTCAACGGTGGCAGCGGAACGGCTACGATTAGCGGTCTGACTAACCAAACGACGAAGTACGACGGTTTTGCAAACGGCAGTGGCCGGGCCGCAACAGAAGAACAGCTGAAGGAAGTCGACAGCAAAGCGGCAGCCGCAAAGACGACGGTTGCTAAAGGTAAGAATATCACTGTCGACGAAGCGAAAGCAGCCGATGGCAGCAGCACGTATACTGTCAGTTTGGAAACGGATGTCGTTCTCGGCGACAATGCCATTAAGCTCAACGGTTCCGATGGCTCCATCAGTGCTAAATCGGGCGGAGCCCAGCTGGCTTTCAACAGCAGCGGCTTGACGGTTTCGCAGGCTAAGAATGGCTTGACCAATGAAACGAGAATCGATGGAGCTACGATTACGGTCGATGGTGGTGCTGGTAACCAGACGATCATCAACGGTTCGACAGCCCACATCGGCAGTGTCCTGGTCAACGGTGGCAGCGGAACGGCTACGATTACTGGCTTGACCAATAAAACAACGGATTACACCGGTTTTGCAAACGGCAGTGGCCGGGCAGCTACGGAAGAACAGCTGAAGGAAGTTGCAGGCAAAGCTGGTGAAGCTATCGAAACGGCTGGCAAAGGCTGGAACCTGACGACTAACGGTAAAGAATCTAGCAAGACCAACATCAAACCGGGCGGCACGGTAGACTTCTCCAGCAGCAATGACAACTTGCTCATCAGCAATGCTGGCGCAGACCTCTCGTTCTCCCTCAGCGACAATCTCGACCTGACTAAGAATGATTCTAAGAAGGGCAGCGTCAAAGTCGGTGAAAATACGACATTGACGGATGGACTTCTCCAAGTCGGCACGGATGTTTCCCTCACAGCCAGTGCGCTTAACGTAGGCAAATCGTCCTTGACGACAAGTGCCCTCACGGTTGGCGGCTCGACCTACATCAACTCCAGCGGTATCAATGCCAATGGCAATCGTATTACTGGAGTGGCAGCTGGTATCGAGCCTATGGATGCGGTTAATGTGAGCCAGCTCTACAAGACGAATCAGGCCGTCATTGCCAACGCGGAAAACATCAACAGTCTGAGCCATTCGCTCAACAAGCTGGATAGCCGCATCAATCGTGTCGGTGCTGGCGCAGCCGCTCTGGCAGCCCTCCACCCGCTCGATTTTGACCCGGACAACAAGTGGGACTTCGCAGCTGGTTACGGCAACTATGCCGGCGCCAATGCAGTCGCTATCGGTACCTACTATCGCCCGAACGAAAACACCATGTTCAGCATCGGTGGCAGCATCGGCGGCGGCGAAAACATGATCAACGCCGGCGTCAGCTTCAAACTCGGCAGCGGCGGCAGCGGTATCACGACGTCCAAGACGGTCATGGCTAAGAAGATTAAAGAACAAGATGAACTCCTGAAAGCACAGGATGCTAAGATGAAAGAACAAGACGAAAAGATTGCTAAACTGGAAGCTCTTGTAGCCCAGCAAGGCGAAATGATTCAGCAGGCACTGGGCAAGAAATAGTGCCATAGCGATGAGGTTGTCGCACCAAGTCAAGATTACTTCAGGCGACAACCTCATTTTTTTTCGCAGGTCGCAGTTCGCAAAAAAAATACACGGCCCATGGCCTTGTGTGTAGGGGCTGTCCCGATGAGGGCAGCCCGCTGCGAAACTTTGCCACAGCCTATTCTGTTATAATGGTATGTTTGTAGGGGCTCGCACGTGGCGAGTCCGCTAGAGAAATTTGGCTATAACTTATCCGAGAATAATAGCAGGCTTTTACGAGCCACGAACAATGAACCACGGCCTTTCTCTCGGATTCATATGCGGCGTTCCGCCGCGACATACTCATGATAGTATTACGACCATGTACCGTCCGTCATAAATTCCGGCTATGCCTAGGATTCACGGCGGGACGCCCGCCACTGCTGTCCGTTCTGGCAGCCGCCCTGCACCTCCCGATAGTCGGTACCTGGCGGACCAGAAAGGCTTTGGGCGTCCCCTACAAAATTTCCCTTTTGGTTGTAAATGCAACAGAAATATTTCTTTCTTTTTGTTATACTTTACGTGTACTCGATGAGAGCAGAGAATTACGAATCACCCATTCAATTTATTATATGTATGAAATACAGGAGGTTTTCCCCATGACAAAAGAAAAACAGATGTTTTGTTTCCAGTGTGAACAGACCGCTATGGGTACTGGCTGTACCGGTTGTGCCGGTGTTTGTGGCAAATCGGCTGTTGAAGCCGGCTTGCAGGATGTTTTGACCGGCGCCCTTGTTGGTTTGGCCCGCACCTGTCAGACTGCCGCTCCGACGGCTAAGACCTATCGTACTATCCTCGAAGGCATGTTCACGACCATTACCAACGTCAACTTCAACACGACGACGACCCAGGCTATGATCGATAAAGTTCACGCTGAAGCCGCTGCCCTTTCGTCCACTCCCGCAGCTGACTACGATATGAACCAGATGTGGAACGCTGACGAAGATATCCGTTCCCTTAAATCGCTCATCCTCTTTGGTATGCGCGGCATGGCTGCTTATGCTTATCATGCTCTCATGCTCGGCAAATCGAGCGAAGAAGTCGATGCTTTCTTCGTCAAAGGCTTGTCGGCCATCGGCGAAGACTGGGGCATGGATGAACTCCTCCCGATTGTCATGGAAACAGGCAAAGTCAACTTGACCTGCATGGCTCTCCTCGATGAAGCTAATACGTCTACTTATGGTACTCCGGTTCCGACGACAGTTCCTTTGACGGTTGAAAAAGGCCCGTTCATCGTTGTCACCGGCCACGACCTGAAAGACTTGGAACTCCTCCTCAAACAGACTGAAGGCAAAGGCATCAATATCTATACGCACGGCGAAATGCTCCCGGCTCACGCTTATCCGGAATTGAAGAAATACAAACACCTCAAAGGCAACTTCGGCACGGCTTGGCAGAACCAGCAGAAAGAATTCGACGGCGTTCCCGGTGCATTCCTGTTCACGACGAACTGCCTCATGCCGCCTCGTAAATCCTACATTGACCGCGTCTTCACGACGGAAGTCGTTTCCTTTGACGGCGTAACTCATATCGGCGAAGACAAAGACTTCACGCCGGTCATCGAAAAAGCCCTGGAACTCGGCGGCTATGCAGAAGACCAGCATTTCACCGGCATCAACGGCGGCAGCACCGTTACGACTGGCTTTGGTCATGGCACGGTCCTCTCCGTTGCTGACAAAGTCATCGACGCTGTCAAAGCCGGCGCTATCAAACACTTCTTCCTCGTCGGCGGTTGCGACGGCGCTCGTCCGGGCCGTAACTACTACACGGAATTCGTTAAACAGACCCCGGCTGATACGGTCGTCCTCACCCTGGCTTGCGGCAAATACCGCTTCAACGACCTCGACCTCGGCACTATCGGCGGCTTGCCGCGCATCATGGATATGGGCCAGTGCAACGACGCATACAGCGCTATCCAGGTAGCTGTCGCTTTGGCAAAAGCCTTCGACTGCGGCGTCAACGATCTGCCCTTGACCCTCGTCCTCTCGTGGTATGAACAGAAAGCTGTCTGCATCCTCTTGACCCTCCTCTCCTTGGGCATCAAGAATATTTACCTCGGCCCGACACTGCCGGCCTTCGTCTCCAAGAATGTCCTCAACTACTTGGTAGAAAACTTCAACATCACTCCGACCAGCACGCCGGAAGCTGACCTCAAAAAGATTTTGGGATAAGAGGCCGGAGTTTATAGCTTGTAGTTTGCAGAGAAAACCTTCAAATTTAAAGCCATCCGCTAACAACTAACTGCTAGCCACTAACAACTTTAAAGGGCTTGTCGTCGTGCGACAAGCCCTTTTTTTCGCCTGTATGCGATTGCGTAGGGGACGCCCAAAGGGCGTCCCGCGTGAATAGTGTGAATGGCTGGAATTTATGACGAGCGGCTAGTAATTTATCCCAGTTTCGCCAGAAGACTCCTTCCTCTTAGGTAGGGGATGAATGGCGATGGATTTCGCAGGTTCGATGCCTGCGAAA
>NZ_JBBMEU010000073.1:0-10022 GCF_040096415.1 Megasphaera intestinihominis | reverse complement strand
CCTCTTTTTGTTAAGTTTTACTGTAGGGGGCGCCACGTGGGCGACCCGCTGGGTATTTATATGACGCCCATGACACCTGACTGGGAAATCACATATATCCAGGAACGGGCTTGCCACATGCAAGCCCCTACGAGCCACGAATCACTATCCACTAGCCACTAATTATTTAATTTTCCCAATGTCTTGGCGACGATGCGGGTCAGGAGGGCTACCGTATCGAGTTCGACCGATTCATCGGCGCTGTGGATGTCATGCGTCGTCGGGCCGACGGAGATGATGTCCAGTTTCGGGTTCATGGAGAAGAAGTACCCTGTTTCCAGGCCGCCGTGCATGGCTTCGATGCGGGCTTCTTTGCCGGCTTCTTCCTTGTAAACGTCAGCGACGAGGGGAACGAGTTTACTGTGCGGATTTTCCGTCCAGGCCGGTTCCGGCGAAGCCAGTTCGATGTCACAGCCTGTCAACTCTGCATAAACGGGGAGGATAGCCATCAATTCGCGCAGGCGGGCATCGGCCGAAGCGCGGGGGAAATACTGGATGGCGACATGGTCGCCTTCAGTCCGGATCGTACCGATGTTGGCCGACAGGTCCGGCAGCTTCGGCAGCAGCTGGTTCATGGCGAAGACGCCGCAGTGAAGGATGTTCAGCAGGCTGACCAGATTCTTCGTATCGTCAGCCGAGAAGGTCTGGGCCGGTACGTCGGCACTTTCGACGAGGAAGTGGGCGTTCTTTTCGACTTCACCATACACTTCCGCGATTTCGGCCTGTTCTTCGCCGACGGCTTTCTTCACCGTTTCACCTGCGTTTACATCGTCGACAACGATGACAGCCGAGGCTTCCGACGGGATAGCATTGGCAGCTACGCCACCCGTGATAGATGCCAGGACATAGGATACGCCGGCCTGGGCAATGCGGCGGAGGGCCAGGCTCAGGGCCTTGATGGCGTTGCTCTTGCCGTCGTTGATGGTTTCACCGGAATGGCCGCCGGCAAAGTCTTTGGCTGTGATAGTAAACGCCTGTTTACCTTCAGCAGCCTGCCAGTGGATGGGCCGGCTGAAATGCGTATGGACGCTGCCGGCCGAGCCGACACAGAGGACATCCATGTATTCAGAGTCACAGTTGATGATGTACTGCACATCCTGGACGTATTTCGGATCCAGATGGGTAGCCCCGGTCATGCCCGTTTCTTCATCGACCGTAAAGATGAGGCGCAGCGGGCCGTGCTGGATATCCTGCTGGATGAGATACAGCGCCAAGGCGACGGCAATGCCGTCATCGGCACCGAGGCTGGTCCCATCGGCGTGGAGGATGTTGCCTTCGCGGACCAGTTTGATTTCACTGGTCAAGGGGTCGAAATCGACGCCGGGCTTGGCGACGCAGACCATATCCATATGGCCCTGGAGGACCGTAAGCGGCCAATCTTCGCAGCCCTTGCTGGCCGGAACATTGGCGATGACATTATATACTTCGTCCTGTGTTACATCGGCAACGCCCAGTTCATGGAGACGGCTGACGATATAATCGCTGACGCCTTTTTCATGGTGGGACGGACGCGGATGCTTGGCCAGTCCTGCAAATTCGTGGATGACACCTTCAATGATTTCATGATCGTTCATATGACAAACGCTCCCTTCAAAAAGTCTCTGCGATTGACTTGCTTAATCGTTTATTTATTATACCACGGACGAGGCGCATCGGGCTACTATCCGCATGTGTATATTTTTGCTTGCGAAAAAGTAATTATACAGCTGTTTTTCCGCGTACAGTGTACAAATTGATATATGACGAATGCAAAAAAATTGAGTATAATATAAGCGTCAGTGAAGTTGTACGTTTTAGTACTGCTTAATTTTTATTTGGGAGGTTTTTCTATGAAACCACAATCAAATCTGACTGTGAACTACCCAAGTATGCCGGAATTGACGGCCCGCGGTATGATCCTCGGCGCCCTGATCACCGTTATCTTTACGGCTTCCAACGTATACCTGGGCTTAAAAGTCGGCCTGACGTTCTCGTCGTCCATCCCGGCTGCAGTCATCTCCATGGCAATCCTGCGCATGTTCAAACATTCCAACATCCTGGAAAATAACATGGTACAGACGCAGGCATCTGCTGCCGGCACCTTATCTGCAATCATCTTCATCCTGCCGGGCCTGCTCATGCTGGGGTACTGGCAGGGCTTCCCGTTCTGGCAGACCCTGCTGCTCTGCGCCTGCGGCGGCTCTCTCGGGGTCTTGTTCACTATCCCCCTGCGCCGGGCTATGGTCGTCAACAGCGACCTGCCGTATCCGGAAGGCCGGGCTGCTGCTGAAATCCTGAAAGTCGGCAGTGAAATCCGCAAGGAAGAAGCCAACGGCGAAGACACAAGCAAAAAAGAAACAGGCATGAAAGATATCGTCGGCGGCACGGCCCTGGCTGGTCTCTTCAGTCTCTGTTCCAACGGCTTCCACGTCGTTTCTTCCGAATTCAGCTACTGGCTCTCGTTCGGCAAAGCCGTCACCCAGATTCCCCTGGGCTTTTCGACAGCCCTCCTCGGCGCGGGTTACCTCATCGGCATCGCCAGCGGCATGGCTATCTTAGTCGGCACGCTCCTGGCCTGGTACGTCTTCGTTCCCTATCTGACGTCGGTCATCACGCCGGCTGAAGGCCAGAGTGCCGCCGCTTTCGCTAAGGCCATCTGGGCTCAGAAAGTCCGCTTCATCGGTGCCGGCTGCATCGGTATCGCCGCTGTCTGGACCTTGATCCGCCTGGCCAAACCGGTCGTCGACGGCATCAAGATGTCCATCAACGCATTGCGCGCCAACGATACGGAAGAAAAGAAGATGCTCCATCATACGGACATCGACATGTCGCCGAAATCGGTCGGCCTGGTCTTCCTGGCCATCCTTATCGGCTTGTTCATCACTTTCTACACCTTCGTCAGCAACGCCGGCCTTTCCATGTCGGTAACGCTCATGTTCATCGTCGTCGGCATCCTGGTCGCCATCCTCATGGGCTTCTTCGTCGCTGCTGCCTGCGGTTACATGGCAGGCCTCATCGGCACGTCGGCCAGCCCGATTTCCGGTATCGGCATCCTGGGCATCATCGTATCGTCCCTGGTCGTCCTCGGTATCGGCTCTTCGGCCGGTGTCTTTGAAACCATGCAGGGCACGCAGTTCGCTACGGCCTTTGCTATCTTCATCACCAGCGTCATCGTCAGCATCGCTTCTATTTCCAACGATAACCTGCAGGACCTCAAGACAGGCTACCTCGTCGGCGCTACGCCGTGGAAACAGCAGGTCGCCCTCATCTTGGGCTCGATCATCGGCTCCTTCGCCATCGCTCCGGTCCTGAACCTGCTCTATCAGGCCTATGGCTTTACCGGTGCCCTTCCCCGTGCCGGCATGGATCCGACCCAGGCCCTGGCAGCTCCGCAGGCAACCTTGATGACGACCATCGCCCAAGGTATCTTCAGTGCCAGCCTCGACTGGAACTACATCCTCTTCGGTGTCGGTGTCGGTATCGCCGCCATCATCATCGACCTCATTTTGACGAAAAACACGAAATCCCTGGCATTGCCGCCGCTGGCTGTCGGCATGGGCATTTACCTGCCGCCGACACTGGAAATCCCTCTGGTCATCGGTTCGGTCATGGGTTATCTCATTCATAAGTCCCTGAAAGCCCGCGCTGCCCGCCGCAGCCCTGGCCACGAAGAAGAAGACGTAGAAGCCTGCAATCATCGCGGTGTCCTCTTTGCATCGGGCCTCATCGTCGGCGAAAGCCTCATGGGCGTCATCATCGCCTTGCTCATCGTCGTTTCCGTTACTTCCGGCGGCAGCGAAAACCCGCTGGCCCTGGTCGGCAAAGACTTCCAGTCTACAGCTGATATCCTCGGCCTGCTCTGCTTCATCGCCATGATCGCCATCTTCGTCCGCCACATCTTGATTACCAAGTTCAATCCGGAAGATGCCGAAAGCAAGTAAGGAATATGCCGCTTACATTAGAATTTCATTAAAATTTCGACAAAATCCTCAAAAAAAGTCCTCGTACACAATACATTTTTTGGTACGAGGGCTTTTTTTGCATATTTCTTCTTTTCCCCTAACGGCGTATAATAAGGGTATCCCGCAGACTATCCTGCGAGTCCACTTTAAAGGAGGTCCTTTCTTTGTTCTTTCCCAAACTCGACAAGCAATCCCTGACCGACGGTATCGTCATCCCGCAGATGGTCAAAGTCCACCAGGCTTTCCCCCATAAAGATTTAGCCGATCCTGTGGGCACATTGAAACAACAGCTCCTAGCTCTCGAGGAAAAGACGACGGCCAGCCTGCCTGGTAAACGCATCGGCATCACAGCCGGCAGCCGCGGGCTCCCGCACTACAAGGAAATCATGAAAGCCCTTTGCGACCAGCTCAAGGCCTGGGGCGCCAAACCCTTCGTCTTCCCGGCCATGGGCAGCCATGCCGGAGCCACCGCTGAAGGCCAAAAGGCCCATTTAGCTCAGTTCGGCATCAATGAAGACTACTTAGGCGTCCCCGTCCTTTCCACCATGGACGTCGTCGAAGTCGCTACCTTAGACGATGGCTTCCCGGTCTACTGCGATAAAAACGCCTACGAAGCCGACGGCATCATCTTATTCAACAAAATTAAACCGCATACACACTTCAAATATAAACACGAATCAGGTCTGCTGAAGATGATCTGCATCGGCTGCGGCAAGCACAAAGGCGCTTCGACCTTCCACGGCCGGGGTTATGACGCTTTCGGGCCCAACCTGGAACGCGTATCGAAAGCCTTCTTGCAGCATGTAAACGTCGTTTTCTCCGTCGGCATGGTCCAGAGCCCCAGCGATGACATCGCCGCCCTGGAAGTCATCCCGAGAGATAAATTCTTTGAACGCGATGCTGCCTTGCAGACCATGGCCAAAGCCGAAATGCCCCGGCTGAAACTGCCCCACATCGACGTCCTCATCGTCGACGAAATCGGCAAGGAAATCAGCGGTACCGGCATGGACCCGAACATCACGGGACGGACGGAACGCTTCAGTCAGGAACCGGCCTTCCGCGCCTTAGCGCCGGACATCGAACGCATCGTCATCCTGGATATAACCGAGGCTTCCCATGGCAATGGTGCCGGCTGCGGTATGGCCGACATCGTCAGTTACCGCTTCGTAAACAAGATGGATTTCGCTTCCGTTTATACCAACTGCATTACGGCCAAGTCCTTCCGCATGGCCCTCCTGCCCCTGTATGGCAACAGCGATAAAGACGCCATCGAAATGGCCATGGCCCACGCCTTCCTGACCGACCCGAACCAGGCTAAAATCGTCCGCATAAAGAACACACTGAAACTGGAAGACATCGAATGTTCCGTCTCGTGCTTAGAAGACATAAAAAACGATCCGGACATGACAATCACATCCGAACCGTTTACATGGAAGTTTAACGAAGAAGATAATCTCTGGTAAACTAGTTTTTATGACCGATGGCATCCATCCAGGCGAAGAGCTCGTCTAAATCGTAATCGCCGGCATGGCCGCGGGCCCAGGGAGAGGCAAAATCGACATCATAACCGGCCTGCTGCAGACGCAGGGCGACGACTGCCGGTACGGCAATGGTCGTATCGCGGTCGGCTTCGCCGTGGCGGATACGCCAGTAATGCGCCGTCTTGACGCCGGATTTGCCGATGTAGTTCAGGGGATTCATCGTCTTGACGATGTCCTTATCGGCCAGAGCCGATCCGGCTATGGTCGAATGGTCTTTGCCGTATGTATACTGTAAAATGCTGTTTATCGACAGTTGCCGTGCCGAACTCTTCCGTTTCAGCACTGCTCATATCGAGCGCATCAAAGGCCGGGGCTGCCTTCAGCCGGGTTACATCGACAGCATAGCCGGCTAAATCCATGTCGGTCACTTTGCCGTCGTTGATGGTCAGCCATGTCTTGGAAGACAAATCGGTGCCGTTGTCGAGGGCTTTCTGTGCCGAAGCCATGTAAATCGATTTAATGTAATCGGCAAAGGAGCCTCGTCCATTTTCATCGAGGGTCAAGGCTTTCCCATTCTTGTCAACGAGATGTAAACTATTGATATAAGCCGGGTACATGGCTTTCAAATCCTTCGATGCCTGTTGCTGGACAGCGGTCATTTCCGTCCCGGCTGCGGCTTCGACCGGTGCATTGTCAGGCCGGTTGGTAACGACGCCTGCCGGTTTAGCCTGGCTATTACCTGCCGGCGGTTTCATAGCACCCATATTTCCCTGATGATACGTGTTTACACCATTAAACATCCATTCATAAGCCATGTCAGCATGGTCCAGGTCGGTAATCGGGCAGTATACGCTGGAAGCATAAATATCATCCCGTTCATCAGCCGCGCCAAGGGCTTTCAAATACGGTTCATAGTCCTTACTGTCGCCTGTCGCCCCGATGAGCGTCGATAAAGCACCGCCGGCACTGGTTCCATTAGAAATGATTTTTTCCGTATCACCAGGCAGTTTCCCTGCATTATGGCGCAAATAACGGACAGCGGCCTTCATATCGACGATAAGTGCCGGAGCCTTGCCGGTATACGTGCCGTCAGCAGCCTGAGTTGTCCGTCCACGGGCTCCCGGAGCTGCGACGACATAGCCTTTGGAGAGGGCGACGAGCATGGCATTGGCACCGCCAGTCATCCGATCATTTTCAGACGGCTGCCCCGGTGCCCCCGGCATATAACCGCCGACTGTATTGGGCAGGAAAATCGGAGCTGTCTTCGCCGTATAGCCGTTGATCGTCTTGCCATTAAAGTATCCTTCGGGAACGTATATATTCATGGACTGGTATGTCGTATCGACAGGATGGGCCACATACACCCGGTTTTCATAGGCCCGGAAAGCCACTTTCTTACCGTCGACTGTCATCGTTTTCTTTTCATACTTCGTCGTATCCAAATCGAGGCTATACGTCTGCTGCACCGGAGCAGCCTGGGCCGTTTTAGCCTTAGTCTGCGTAGCCGCCGCTACGGCTTGTACCGGTTCTGCTTCCGTCGTATCCGCCGCCAACACCAGGCCGCTAGTCATCATGAAAAACAGCGCTGCTGCGCACATCTTATTTCTACCTCGCATATCACAACTCACCTTTCCTTAAAAATAGTTTTAATTAAAACCATTTCTTTCTGCTTTAGTATACCATAGAAATGTGGCGATGCTATGACAGTTTGGAATAAAAAAAGAGCTGTCCTATGAAGACAGCTCTTTTTTTAGCAGTCAGCAGATAGCCGTTAGCAGTTAGCGGATGGTTTTAAATTTAAAGTCTCCGTGCACCTATCAGCCCATCAGCACTTGCGCCACCAAGTCTGTACGACCGTGGCCCCGACGTGCCAATAGTAAAGGATGTGATCAGCCAGTTGTGAACAACGTTTACTATGGTAAACGACATGGCTGGCCGCAGCTCCGATGAAGAAGCCGCCGACGACGTCGCTGACGTAATGGAGACCGCTGAGTATCCGCGACGACGCCAGGACGCCTGTCCAGGCCAGGGCCGGCAGTCCCCAGGGGTTGTGCCGGGCCAGTAGCATCAGGGAAATGGCCAGACTGTTCATGGAATGATTGCTGGGAAAGGACGCATTGGCCTTATGCGCTACCAGCGGCGCCGCGTCACCACAGGCAAAAGGCCGGGGGCGATGCCAGATTTTACCGATGACCCAGGAAACCGAAGAGCCCACGATGACGGAAAAGAGACAGTAAACTAATGTCTTCCGACGTTTAATCTGCTCTGAAACCGGCCGCGGCCGGAACCATTCGATAAGGCCATAAAGGATGAACAGCCAGTAGCCGAACCGGGTAATCCAGGTAAGGATCCGAAGCCAGGTTCTGCGCCGGGCAATGAACCATTGAGCGAATAAAAAGATAGACCTTGCCATGATAGCCTCTCTTTCAGCCGGACTCAGCCCTGTTTTGCAAAGACGTCCCGCATCGTTCCCGCTACATCGGCCAAGGAGATGCTGCGCATCTTATCCTCCATGGCATCCTGCACCTGATGCAGCCTGTCGTCCAGGCCAGCATGAATCGTCTTGCCCACCGGACACTGCGGGCAGGGATGTTCGTGGAAATGGAAGAGCGAGTCGCCGCCAACGCAATCTACGGCATGGTAAACGTCATATAAACTAATGTCAGCAATCGGTTTTTCCAACGCTGTACCACCGGTCCCGCGCTTGACCTGGATCAACCCGGCCGCTTTGAGCTGGATAAGCAGTTTGCGGATGATGACGGGATTCGTCCCTACGCTGGCAGCAATGAAATCACTCGTCACTTTTTCCGTTTTGCCGAAGAAATCGATGCACAGCAGGGTATGGACGGCCATGGTAAATCGACTGGAAATCTGCATATGAAAGACTCCTTAAATGGCTTTTAATTCACGAAGGATAGCCAGGTCAGCCGTACAAGCCGGGCAGTCACAGAATTTAGCCCCTTTGGCCTGAATATCTTTGGCGTGAGCCAAGAGCTGTTTCGCTGCATCGGCCCCCATAATCTGGACAGCATGTTCCGAAGCTGCAAAGGCCAAGAGTTCATCGATGGTCGAAACGCCCTGCTTCAAGGCTTCGATATAAGCCGGCGCAGCTGCGTCTTTATCGGCAGCATCGAGCCAAGCCTGAGCGGCCGTTTTCAGCGTCGGATTGCAGCTGGGAGCTGCCATCAAATCATGTGTCTTAGCCGTAACGAATTCTACTGTTTTTGCATCCATTTTAAAAAACCTCCTATAAATGACGAATCAAAACATCCAGGATAGAATTATCCTGATTACATCCCTATCATACGACATTTTTATTGTAAAGTCAATGGTTACATATTATATGTTTTATTGAACTATTTTAAACTTATTTATTTTGATTTAAATATTTGTCGCCCGCTTGGTTATCACGTTTTTAAAACGAGTGTATTCTCTATTTAAACGTTTTCCTTTGCGTGTAAACAATTGTAAAAAAAGAGGCTGCGCACGCGCGACAGCCTCTTTTTGAGTTTTAAGTTTGCAGTTTTTAGTTTGTAGTGGATGGGTAAAAATTTAAAACCAAAAAACTACAAACTACAAACTTTATACTATAAACTTTTAAATTCGAGCAGCCTGGACGGCGGCGATGAATTTCTTGGCCGTAGCCGTGATTTCATCGGCCGTCTTGCCGCCGCCTGTGAGGGCACCGCCGGCACCGACGGCGACGCAGCCGGCTTTGATCCAGTCACCGGCGTTTTCTACATTGACACCGCCTGTCGGCATGAGCGGAGCCTGCGGCAGGGGACCATGGATGGCCTTGATGGCTTTCATGCCCAGGATTTCCCCAGGGAAGATCTTGACGACGTCAGCACCGTATTCCAGGGCCGTAATGACGCCGTTGAGGGTCGTCGTCCCCGGCATGACGGCCACGCGATAGCGGTTGCAGAGCTTAATCGTTTCTACATCCAGGGCCGGCGATACGATGAACTGGGCGCCGTCGAGGATAGCGATGCGGGCCGTAATGGCATCGAGGACCGTACCGGCGCCGATGAGGACGTCGGGATTATCGGCATATTTCTTGGAAAGGGCTTCGATGACTTCATGAGCCCGCGGCGTCGTGAAAGCCAGTTCAATGGCCGTGACGCCACCTTTGATGCAGGCTTCGGACATCATCATCGCTTCTTCCGGTGTCTTGCCTCGAACGACAGCGACGACACCGATTTCCTGAATTTTCTTAACAACATCTAATTTATCCATGATTTTCTCTCCTTTTCACGACGGATGAACGTTTTACCCCCATCATTCCGGGCGGGCTCGCCACGTGCGAGCCCCTACATGTTTTTATACCCATTTTCGTAGGGGCGCCACGTGGGGCGCCCGTTCCACATTTATCGGCCATGTCCTATTCACGGTTAATGGGGTTGTTTTGCACCAATCATACAGATTGATGCAGGGGTCATTAACGCAGGTCGCAAGCCACAGCGGTCCCATAGGACCGCACGTAGGGGCCGTCCCAAAGGGCGGCCCGCTTGTGGGAATCCCACAACCAACATCATGCGTTCTGTTGGAATACCGCCAGTTG
>NZ_JBBMEU010000072.1:0-10050 GCF_040096415.1 Megasphaera intestinihominis | reverse complement strand
GCCTTATGGCCGCATCGTAGGGGCCGATCTTCAACCTCTCAGACCGCCTTTGGCGGTCAGCTCCCCTATAAAGGGAGCCTTGAGCGACCCGCTGTGATATTTGACCACAGCCTATTCAGAATGATGGCTCGTAGGACTGCGGCTGCTAACGACTGACTGCTAAGCTGGTAGGGGCGCCCACGTGGGGCGCCCGTTCGGAATAATGGTATATCCCTCATACATGACAGGTGATGCAGGAAAACACGCACATATATCAGCATACGTTATGCTCACATGGTCATAGCGGGCTTGCCACGTGCAAGCCCCTACGATATCGCATACAGGTGATAGTCATTAACAGCTGACGGCTACTTCTTCCACGGGCAGAGTTTTCGTTCGGCTATATCGAGGGCCATGTAGGCGATGATGCCGATGGCGGCCAGGGTCAGGATGGCGGCGTACATTTCTTCATAGTTGCGGACTTCCATGCGGTACAGGCTGGATGCGATGTGCGGCCAAAGGACGCCTGTCGTCATCAGGGCATACCAGGTCTGGCAGACGCGGTACGGTTCCGGCAGCAAGGGCTTGTTCAGTACCATGCTGGCCGCCTGCCATAAGGCGCCGATGATGAAAAAGGCCAGCAGGAGATGGGCCATATCGATGGGATCACTTGTTTTTCCGGACATCTTCGATGACACCTCCTGTCCTGGCGAAGACGATGGTCTTGTCACCCAGGGCCGCTGCTTCTTCCGGACTGTGGGTGACGAGAATCGTCGCGGTCTGACTTTTTACGATGTATTGTTGGAAGAGGTCATGGCATTGACGGCGCATGTCCGGGTCCAGGGCTGAGAAGGGTTCATCCAGGAGCAGCAACTTCGGCTGCATGGCCATGGCCCGGCCCAGGGCGGTCCGCTGTTTCTGGCCGCCTGAGAGTTCCCCCGGATAGTGATGGCGGACGGCTGTCAGGCCCAGCGTGTCCAAGAGGGAGGCCAGCTGGTCCTTATCCAGGGGAGAACCGTGGAGCCTGCCTGGAAGGAGAATATTTTCTTCGACCGTCTTCCACGGGAAAAGGCCATAGTCCTGGAAGACGATGGCCAGGTCCGGCCTGGGAGCGGTCATTTTTTGGCCTGCAAAATAAATCTGCCCTTCTGTCGGTGCCTGCAGGCCGGCGATGAGGCGCAGCAGTGGCGATTTCCCGCAGCCCGACGGCCCGGAGACGGTCAGGTGCTCTCCCTGGGCGAGGCTGAATGAGATGTGCTGGAGCACGGCCTGGATGCCCCTGCGGCTGTGATAGGCGAGGCCCACGTCGTCTAAGCGCAGCAGCGGTCCGGCCATAGGCTGATTACTGGACATGGGCGACCATTTCGTCATAGCTGTAGGCCTTGGGCAACAGGCCTTTTTCTACCATCCAGTTCATGATACGGCTGACTTCTTCTTCTGTCGGCAGGGCGTGGGCCGTATAAGACGGCGTACGGTACGAACCGGCGACGGCGGCCGGGATGTTGGCCTTCTTCATAGCCATGTCGCGATAGGCATCGGGCTGGCTGTCCAGTTTTTCGATCGCTTCATTGTAAGCGTCGAGGAAATGGGCTGCGTCGTCATGATGCTTTTCAATCATGTCCTGAGTCAGGACGACGACGGACTGGGAATAGTTCTTTTGGAGTTTCGTATCGTCGATGACGACGTGGGCTCCCTGCTGGACGGCATAGGCTGCCAGCGGGTCCGGCAGGATGGCGGCCTGGATATCTTTACCGGCCAGGACGGCTTCCGTGCGCAGGGCCAGGTTTGGCATCTGAACGGTGTGGACTTCGGCGGCCGGAATCCCCAGTTCCTGTTCATACTGGTTCATCAAATAGTCCATCATGGTATTTTCTGAAATGGCGACGGAGGCACCGGTCAGCTGCTGCGGCGTCGTAATGCTGCTGTTCGGCGACGATACGACGAGGAACCGGCCTTCCTGGGGGACGGCACCGAGAGCCATGGCGACGACGCGGACGTCTGTACCGGCTTTTTTCAGCAAGGCCGTGACGATCATGTCGGTCATCATGCCGTCCAGTTCACCGGCTTCCATGGCTTTTTGCTGGTCCGCAGCGGAGCTGAATTCAATGACCTGGACGTCGACACCGTGTTTGGCAAAGAGTTTTTCTGTTTCTGCCGTATAGAGGGGCAGGCTGTCGTCGATGCGCAGGACGCCGATTTTGTACGTCTTCTTGTCATTCGAGCCGGACGGGCTGCCCTGGCAGGCTGTCAGCATGAGGGCCGAGCAGGCCAGCACAGCGGCTAATACAAAACGTAATACACGATTCATGGGAAAGACCTCTTTTCATAGAATAAAAATGCATAAAAGTAACACGAAATATGTTATATACTCTTTATTATAGGAGAGTCATGATATAATTTCAACCGTTTTATGCCAAGATAGCAAATGGGATTAACTTTGATTGTCCAAGAGGCGTTATTCCTTTTGTATTTTGAATACATGACAGATATATGCAATATGTTTATTGTCTTTCGATTTTGAATGTGGTATAAATGTATATGTACATAAGAAAGGGGAGTTGATTCATATGGTAAAAAGTGTTGCCGCACCGCAGGCAAAAGGGAAGAGTGCTGAAGATAAGATTTTTGGTGCTAACAACCGTGCCGTAGCTTTGACCGAAAAATTGGGGGCAGATAAAGTTATTAATGGGACAGTCGGTTCCATGCTCGATGAAGATGGGAATCTCATCATGCTCGACGTCGTCCAGAAAGCCTATAAAGCCTTGACGCCGAAAGAAATTGTCGCCTATGCGCCGATCCAGGGCTATCCCGATTATTTGGAAGCTGCTATCGACCAGTGCTTCGGTGAATCCCGTCCGGAAGGCTACATCCGCGCCTGTGCTACGTCCGGCGGTTCCGGTGTCCTCCATCACGTCATTCACAACTATTCCGAATGGGGCGATGAAGTCCTGACCAGTGACTGGCATTGGGGGGCTTACGGTTCCATGTGCAACGATAATGGCCGCAAACTCCGTGAATTTGAACTGCTCACGCCCGATGGCCATTTCAATATGGAAAGCTTCAAAGCCAACGTCAGCGACATGGTTGCCAAACAGTACAACACGGTTATCATCATGAATTCGCCGGCCAACAACCCGACGGGTTACGGCCTCTCCGATTCGGAATGGGACGAAGTCCTGGCCTTCTTGAAAGATGTCGTCAAAGGCAAGGATAAGAACATCATCTTCGTCTCCGACGTCGCTTATCTCGACTACAGCGGCGAAAAACATGAATGCCGCAAATTCTTCAAGAAATTCGGCAACATGCCGGACAACGTCCTCATCGTCGTCGCCTACACCTGCAGTAAAGGCTTCACCATGTATGGCCAGCGTATGGGCGCCATGATCTGCGTCACGCCGAACAAGGATATTGCCGATGAATTCGTCGCCATCAATCAGTATACCAGCCGCGCTACCTGGTCGAACTCCAACAGCGCTGCCATGAAGGTCATGGCCAATATCTGCAAGGACCCGGCCAAAGTCGCTGAACTCGATGCGGAACGGGCTAAATATTTCCACCTCATCCAGGAACGGGCTGACTTGTTCATGAAAGAAGCCGATGAATGTGGCTTGAAATATTTGCGTTACATTTCGGGCTTCTTCATCACAATCCCTATGGAAGGGTCCCAGAAAGTCTGCGATGAACTGGAAAAAGAAAATATCTTCCTCGTTCCCTTGGGCAAAGGTATCCGCCTGGCTGTCTGCTCTGTTTCCAAGAAGAAGATCCACGGCCTGGCTGCCAAGATTAAAGCGACCTTGGATGCCGTCGGCGCTAAACAGTAAGTCCGTATCGGAAAGGGAGGCTTCCTATGTTCCAGACAATCGGTGTCTGCGGGACGGGCAATATGGGCCGGGCCATCGTCAAAGGCCTGGTAGCTGCCCATGCCATTGCTGCAGACCATATCTATCTTTATAATATCCACAAGGAAAAGGCCGAAGCCCTGGCCAAAGAAACGGGAGCTGTCGTCGTCGACACGCCGGGAGAACTGGCACGCCAGTCCCAGGGCCTGATCATGGCCGTCAAGCCGAACATCATGGAATTGGCACTGGAAGCCGTCCGGGAATCCCTTCCGGCCGATAGCGTCCTCATTTCCATCGCCGCCGGCATCTCTTTGGAAAAGCTGGCCTTTTACACCGGTCCGGAAACTAAAATCGTCCGGGTCATGCCCAATACGCCGGCCATGGTCGGCGAAGGCATGGCCTCCGTATCGCCCAATGTCAACGTGACTGAAGCCGAAACGGCCGATGTCGTCGCCATCTTTTCCAGCTTTGGCAAAGCCGTCGTGACCGATGAAAAGCTCATCGACGCCGTCTGTGGCCTGAGCGGCAGCGGTCCGGCTTACGTCTATATGTTCATCGAAGCCCTGGCCGACGGCGCTGTCCGCGAAGGGATGCCCCGCCAGATGGCCTATACCTTTGCGGCCCAGACCGTATTGGGAGCAGCCAAGATGGTCCTGGAAACAGGCCGCCATCCCGGTGCCCTGAAAGATGACGTCTGCTCGCCAGGCGGCACGACTATCGAAGCCGTCCGGACCCTGGAAGAAAGCAGCTTCCGCGCTGCCACCATGAACGCCGTCATCGCGTCGGCAGAAAAGAATAAGAGTTTATAGTTTGTAGTATGGAGTTTGTAGAAGAGGGCTTTAAATTAAAAAAACATTTACTAAAAACTACAAACTGCAAACTTAATACTCAAAAAGAGGCTGTCCTAATGTGACAGCCTCTTTTTTTGCACGGTTATGCGATTTATACATAAAACGTTAAATTACATAAAATCATTTATAAAATGATAAATGATTATTTACGGCTTATAAACTCCACATTTTAGTGCAGTAATATGCAAAATAGTAAACATTGGTGTTCGCTATATCGAAAATAGGTATACGCTCATGTCCAAATGTAATTTACAAATATGACATTGAGGTATATAATAACAGTATAGAGCTTGTATCCGGATGCAATCTAAGTGAGAAATGGCGTTATTCGTGGTTCGTTCATGAATAAGCCCCCGCCTGTTAGAGGCGTGAAAAGTATTTTATTATGAAAGGGTGGTATGTAATGGTTATATTGGCCTTGCTCCCAATCCTATTCCTAATCGTAGCATTGGGGTTCTTGAAGATGACCGGTTGGAAAGCGTGCCCAATCGCGGCTATCATCGCATTTGTTGTCGCTGTATTCTGTTATAATATGTCAGTTCCCATTGCCATTTCGGCAGCCCTCGAAGGCGTAGCCCTGGCATGCTGGCCGATTTTGCTGGTCATCATCATGGCCCTGTTCGCTTACAAATTGACTGTAGCCACAGGCAGCCTGGAAGTCATCAAACAGATGCTGACCACTGTCAGTGAAGATAAACGTGTCGTATTCCTGCTCATCGCTTGGGGTTTCGGGACGTTCATGGAAGGCATGGCAGGTTTTGGTACTGCTGTTGCTATCCCGGCTGCTATGCTGGTTGCCCTCGGGTATCCGCCGATCAAGACCATCGTCGCCTGCTTGATTTCCAACGCCGTAGCACCGTCCTTCGGGTCCATCGGTATCCCGACGACGACCATGGCTGCTGTCACCGGTTTGGATGCCGGCGTCCTGGCTACGAAAGTCTCGATTGTATCCTTTATTCCTGACCTCATCGCTCCGTTCCTGATCGTCATCTGCATCGGCGGCGGTATCAAAGCCATCAAAGGCGTCGGTATCGTAACCCTGCTCTCCGGCCTGGCCCTGGCTATTCCGGAACTGTTCATTTCCATGACTATCGGCGCTGAACTGCCGGTCATGGTTTCGTCCATCATCATCATGGCTGTCATCGTCCTCTATTCCCGCGCTTGCAAGACGACAAGCAATCCGGAATACAAGTTCGATATTGACACGACAAATCAGAAAGCTGTTTCCTTCGGTGAAGGCGTCAAAGCAGCTATGATTTTCATCCTTATCTTCATATTCCTCGTCGGTACGTCGAAACTGTTCCCGTTCATCAACGGTCCGCTGGCTTCGATTAAAACGACTGTTCCTATCTATGCCGGCCCGGGTGCCAAACCCTACACCTTCACATGGATCGCTGTTCCTGGCGTCATGATTTTCATCGCCACCATCCTCGGCGGCCTCTATCAGGGTGCTTCCATCGGTAAGATCGCTCAGGTCTTCAAAGATAACTTCGTCGGCCTGCGCTTCACGTACCTGACCATCATCGCCGTCGTCGTCGTCGCTAAGATCATGACCTACTCCGGCATGACCAAGGAAATCGCTGATGCCCTCGTATTTGCAACAGGCAATGCATATCCTATCGTTGCTCCGTTCGTCGGCGGTCTTGGCGCATTCATTACCGGGTCCTGCACGAACGCCAACGTTCTCTTCGGGCCGTTGCAGACATCCGTTGCATCCAGCCTGGGCATGAGCCAGCCGTGGCTTGCAGGTGCCAGCTCCCTTGGCGGTTGTATCGGCAAGATGCTTTCGCCGCAGAGTATCGCCCTTGGTATCGGCGCTGTCGGTGCTGTTGCTGAAGGCAAGGAAGGCGAAGTCATGCGCGGTACTGTTGGTTATTGCCTGTTCATGCTGGTCATCGCAGGTATCATTACCATCATCGCTCCGAGCGTCGTTCCCTTCTTAGTCAACTAAGCGAATAGAAAACGCCATATAGCAGAGATGCATAAAAAGGTATGCTACATATCCATGTAGCATACCTTTTTCTATAATAAACAATGTGATATAATCGGATGTGAAATGTTCTATATGCGAAACATTTCCTTACGGGAATAATACTGTATTACCAAGATGCATATATAAAAAATAAGAAAAAATAAATACTATTTAAAATTTTACGTTTTGTTTTAGATTATTTAAAAATCGACAGTTCTTATGATAAGTTGTCATAGAACACGATGAATCAATCGAAAAATGATATGCGTAAAATGTGCAAATGTAATTTACATGCATGAAGAAGTAGAGTATAATAATACCCGTAAGAGATAAACGGAAGATAAAAATGATGCATGAATTTATACTTTCGTTATATTCGGTCTTAGATCTGGTCGTCATGACTAGATGAAGCAATAAGTGTTAGGCTTATTTTTAATTATTTGGAGGTATGTATTATGGCAAAAGGTAAAGTTTCCCCGGAGTTGATTGAACAGTTCAAACAGATCGTCGGCGAAAAATATGTTTATACGGACAAAGATAAACTCGAACCGTATTCCCATGACGAAGTAACGGACCCCCATTACATGAAAGAACCGCAGGTCGTTGTTCTTCCGGCTACTACTGAAGAAGTTTCCAAAGTCGTTAAGCTCTGCTATGAAAACGATACGGTCATGGTTCCTCGTGCAGCTGGTACGGGCCTGGCAGCTGGTGCTGTTGCTACCTTCGGCGGCGTCATCATCTCCATTGAACGTATGAACAAAATCCTCGAAATCGATAAAGACAACATGGTTTGTGTTTCCGAAGCCGGCGTTACCACGTCTGTCCTTCAGGATGCAGTCCAGAAGGAAGGTCTCTTCTACGGCGGCGACCCCTGCAGTGGGGACTCCTGCTTCATCGGCGGTAACGTTGCAACCAACGCTGGCGGCAACCGCGCTGTTAAATATGGCGTAACTCGTGACCAGGTCATGGGCATGGAAGTCGTTACTCCGACTGGCGAAGTCGTAACTCTCGGCGGTAAATTCCGTAAGAACGCTACAGGCTACATGCTGATGCACCTCTTCATCGGTTCTGAAGGTACCCTCGGTATCATCACCAAAGTTTACCTCAAATTGGTTGCTCTTCCGAAATATCAGCAGGACCTCCTGGTTGTATTCGACAACCTCGACGATGCTATCGCTTTGACACCGAAAGTCATGAACGCTGGTATCACTCCGGTCTGCGTAGAATTCATGGATAACGCTTCCATCAAACAGGTCGAAGTATTCCTCGACGAAAAACTGCCGAAATCTGAAAATGGTAACTACATTATCATCCAGATCGCTGGCGACAACGAAGACGTCCTCATGGATCAGTGCGAAAAAATCGTTGAACTCGCTGAAGACAACAAGGCTATCGACTCCCTGGTTGCTGACCCGGCTGTTATTTGGAAATCCCGTAAAGCATACCTCGAAGCTGACCGCGCTCGCAGCTTAGTCTTCTCCATGGAAGATATCGTCGTTCCGATGACGGAAATCCCGGGTGCTGTACAGCAGATTTCCCGCCTCGGCGAAAAATACAATGTTGCTATGCACTGCGCTGGCCACTGCGGCGACGGCAACGTCCATATCGATATCTTGAAAGATGACCGTACTCAGGAAGAATGGGAAGAAATGCTTCCGAAGATCCAGGGCGAAATCTACGCTCTCGTCTACAAACTCGGCGGCCGTCTCTCCGGTGAACACGGCATTGGCTACAAACGTGAAGCACTTCTTGAAAAATACACCGACCCGGTTGAACTCAAGATGATGAAAGCTGTCAAGAAAGCACTGGATCCGAAGAACATCATGAATCCGGGCAAAGTTGTCAGCATCAACGACGAAGTTCCTGTCGAAGAATAATTCACAGTTACATACTAAAGGAAAAGGGCAAGGCGCAAGGCTTTGCCCTTTCTTCTTTTTTACATCCAAAAACATATTGTTTATGCAACTACAGGCTATTCACAAACATATATATAGCAATGAACTAAGAAAGGATGTACAGTTATGCATACATTTAGCTTGCCCTTTGGCAAAGAAAAAATCAAATTCGAACTGCCGGAAGAACAGGTCGCCGGCGTCCTCGTCTCCCACGCCCATGAATACAAGGCGCCGAAATCGGAAGCGGAACTCGTCGCCGATGCCCTGGCCAACCCGATTGGCAGTCCGAAATTAAGCGAATTGGCAAAGGGGAAGAAGAACTGCGTCATTATTTCCAGTGACCATACCCGCCCGGTACCGAGCCACATCATCATGCCCCAGCTCCTGGCAGAACTGCGCAAGGGGAACCCGGATATCGACATTACCATCCTCATCGCTACGGGCATGCACCGGGCTACGACTAAGGAAGAATTAATTGCCAAGTATGGCAAAGAAATTGCGGAACATGAAAAATTCGTCATCCATGTCAGCCGCAACGACGAAGACATGGTCAGCGTTGGTACTTTGCCCTCTGGTGGTGACTGCCGTATCAACAAAGTAGCCGCTAATGCGGACTTGCTCATTTCCGAAGGCTTCATCGAACCGCATTTCTTCGCCGGCATGTCGGGTGGCCGTAAATCCGTCCTGCCTGGTATTGCCAGCAAGGTCACGGTCCTGGCCAACCACTGCTCGGAATTCATCAACAGCCCCAACGCCCGCACGGGTATCCTCCAGGGCAATCCCATCCATGAAGATATGCTCTATGCGGCTAAAGCGGCTAAATTAGCCTTCATCTGCAACGTCGTCATCGATGCGGACAAGAAAGTCATCGCTGCCTTTGCCGGCGACCGCGAAAAAGCTCACTATGCCGGCGTTGACTTTGAAATGAAACTGGCTGGCGTCAAACCCGTCCCGGCTGACATCGTCATCACCACCAACGGCGGCTATCCCCTGGACCAGAACATTTACCAGTCCGTCAAAGGCATGACCGCTGCCGAAGCGACCTGCAAAGAAGGCGGCGTCATCATCGACGTATCGTCCTGCTCTGACGGTCATGGCGGCGAAGATTTCTACAACAACCTGAAGAATGCCGAATCCATCCAGAAAGCCATGGACGAAATCCTGGCCCGCGGCCGCAACGAAACGGTCTTCGACCAGTGGGAAGCCCAGATCCTCATGCGTATGCTCCTGAAATTCACTATCATCATGGTCACTGAAGCCCCGCAGCAGATGGTCGAAGACATGCACATGAAATACGCTGCCTCCATCGACGACGCCCTGGCTATGGCCAAAGACGTCCTGGCGAAAAAAGGCATTACCGACCCGAAAATCACCGTCATCCCCGATGGCGTATCGGTCATCGTGAAATAAGAACCATTTGTCGCTCGTAATATGGTGTTTGTAGGGGCTCGCACGTGGCGAGCCCGCCGGGGATATGCGAGATACTTGTAAACTTGATTTGTGTGAGCGGGCGT
>NZ_JBBMEU010000071.1:0-10571 GCF_040096415.1 Megasphaera intestinihominis | reverse complement strand
TATCTTTGTTTACCCCAGTATGGGGCATAAAGTAGATTCATGCAATACCGATTTACACAAACTATTTTACACTCCCATCCAATAACTCATACTCTCTACACTATCTACAACAACTCCTCCTGGCATAAATCTTGTTACTCCTGTATTGGTCGAAATAAATGGTACCGCAGAGGCCATAGATTCGATAATAGAAATAGAAAAAGCTTCCCAAGTACTTCCCAATAAATAAATTGATGCATTTTTCACCAATTCAATAGTTTCTTTACGAGAAACGTTTGTCTTAATTTCAATATTATGATGCCCATATAATCTTTCCATCTTATGAGAAAGCTCTACTAGGCTATCATAATATGCATTTTTTTCACTTCCTACCAATATTAATTTCCAGTCTTTCGGTATTTTAGCCTGATAAAATGCTTTCAGCAAAAAAGCTTGATTTTTACGTATCGTATAATTTGCGATACATATACAATATTTTTCTTTGTTAATTTTGCTTAGGTTTCCAAACTGTTCATCGCATGCATTTTCTAAAATATAGCTTTTTATTCCATATTTCTTTTTAAAAAAAATATATCCTGGATCAAAGCGATGTAGTTGCAGTACTGCATCATATTTTTTTATTGCATCGGCATTAAATTGATATAATTTCCACCATTGGAAATTCTTCCAGATTTTATAAACAAAATGCTTCAAATCAACAAAATCACTTTTTCTCCATTTAAAGTCATTAATTCCATGAATATGTAAAACTTTTTTACAAGGAATCTCATCAAGAATTGGAAACAACAGATCAGTTAGTGCTTGTTGAGTACAGACGTTAATCATTACATCATTTTGTTTGGTAAGCTCGAGAATCAATTTACGATAAGCATTTTTATCACCATAATAACAAGCATATTTAGTGTAAACATTAACCCTAATAACCCTAATTCCTTTATATATTTCTTCATTAGGAAGTCCTGGTGACATTGTCGTAACGACCGTAATTTCGTGCCCCTTTTGAGCTAAACCAGTTGTAAGATAGTCTGTCACGGCCTGCACTCCATCCAATTTAGGATAGTATGTGTTTACCGTCACCAAAATTTTCATTCTTATATTCTTCCTTTCATTAATTGTCTAATTGCAACTTCACGTTTGATTCTATTTTTAAGAGCCTTAAATTTTCGATAAATCAATTCTTTGTCAATATTCCGCCCATGAAAACTTTCTAATAATTCCTGTGTGATTTCTTGATAATCATAAAAACCATGTGCTCCAATTAAAAAATATTGGCTTTTTTTATATCTCCGATAATCAATCATCTTTCTCTTTTGGAAATGTACATATGCTACTTCTTTTTTCTCAATTCCCCCTTTAACAGATAGTTTCCATGTAAAAACATGCCCTTTTTCAAATGAAATAATAGAATCAAATTTATCTTCATAAAAACAGTCTTTTTTATAGTCATAATGTGATAGTCTTAAATTAGAATTATTAGGTGAAATATCAGCAATATTTTTTTCTAATGGAAAAATAGGATATTTATTCCGGATAAATATTTGCTTAATGCCATAATTACCAATTTCATCAAAGCCAAAATTCGCATTAGAAGCTAATATTTCTTGATAAGTTAAAAAGTTTTTGTTACTTTTCGTAAATGCCATATTTATTAGTTTATTATTACGATAAAAAGTTGTATGTCCTAGGTTCGAGATTTTATCATATGGATCAGACGGTAAAAATTTAGCTAAATCTCCGTAAATCAAATCCACATCACAATTTCCCCAATAATCATAACCAAAAATATACTTTGAAAATAGATAACCATAAGTTGGTTTAAAGTCACATAACTTATATGGTTTAATATCATGTTTGACAAAAGAAAATTTTTTTCGAATTATCTCTTGAATATGTTTGAATTGCAGATAAATAATTTTTACATTTTGAGGAATTTTAAATTCAGTCCTATCATTTGTAAAAACAATAAAATCAATTTTTGTATTATACGCACAAGAATCTAGCCAAAGCTGAAAATTTCCAGGAAGCTTGCCAAAATATGGGCAAATAAGCAAATATCTAGGCATGATATTGCACCTTCTTTCTACAATTTGCTATGATTAGTTACTATTTCTTTTAAACTAATATTCTATTGGATTCCGGCACAATTCGATAAACAACTAGTTAGAAATATTACATCAAATTCTTCCACAATACCATTAAATATACTATAGATAAAAAATCTTAAGCTGTTTTGCGCAACAATCCGGATAGCTTGCTTCATCAGAATCCATACAAATCAAATTACATTTACAGAGATTATGGATCAAACATCGATATAAACATCCGTGTCGTACTGATTCACTGAAGTTTCTGGATTTTGTCCCTAATCCAGTAGCACCACTATTATCTTCAGCCGAAACATTCGAAAATACTCCTCATAAACCTCTATTATATAAACGTTTATCTGCGAAGTATATTTTTGAATAATATTGTCCGTAACCAATTAGGCATAACAGCGCCAACCAATCTTACCATACTTTGAACCCAATAATCGGTCTGACTGATAAATCCGCTCTTAGACATATACGCAAATAGCTTTCTCTGGGATTCCACATACTTCCACCCGCCCCGCCGTTTGTACATTTCGCTACCAGCTCGCATCCACAGCAGGGGTTCCTGAATGTTATAGCCTATGTATCCTTGTTGCAGCATGCGAATCCATAGATAGTAGTCTTCCAGCAGGTAGAAATTCTGATAGCTCCCTACTGCCTGGACGGCACTTTTTTTGTACATAATGCAAGGATGGTTGAAAGGATTTCTCTTTTTGGCAAACTGAATGATTTCTTTTTGTGTTTCAGGAACAACCCTACAGCCGGTTACCTGATGGATATTGCCATCGAATTCTTCCACGATACCGCTCACCAGGCTGTATTCAGGATGATCCCGGAACACATCAAGTTGCCGTTCACACCGTTCGGGACGACTGACGTCATCAGAGTCCATGCGAGCGACGAGGTCATTTTTACACTGTCCGATACCGAAGTTCAAAGCTTTGCCGAGACCGCCGTTTTTTTTAAGACGGCAGACGTTCAGGCGCGGTCCGAATTGTGGCTGCATGTCGGTGATGACGGCATCCAGTTCCGGCGTCAACGGGCCATCACAGACGAGGACGAAGTCGTCGGTCAGGACGGTCTGGTCATAAATGCTTTGCATGCTTTGCCGTAAGTAATCAGGATGCTCTTTGTAATAAACAGACATTAAAACAGAATAATTGACAGGCATAAATAATCCATCCTTTTTAAAAATAGGAAGAACCTCTCCGACCCTTCCGGGCCACCTCCAGCACGGCTCTCCGTTTTGGCAACCATCTTGAGAAAGAACCCTACCACCGCAAGCGGTCCCCCCTCCCCTTCGCAGGGGAGGCTTTAAGGGGAGGCTTAGCGCTGGAATTTGCTTAGGTCCAGGTCTTTGCCGCTGACGTCTTTGCCTTCAGTTGCGCTTTTAGTAACTAAAATTTTGATGGTCTGAATCATAATAACGAAATCTTCCAAGATACTGTAGTTTTCGATATACATCAGGTCGTAGACGAGTTTGTCGTACGGCGTGGTGTTGTATTTGGCAAAAACCTGGGCCAGGCCGGTGATACCCGGTTTGACATTATGACGATAAGCATATTCGGGATTTTCTTTTTTGAATTTTTCGACGAAGAAAGGCCGTTCCGGTCGGGGACCGACGAGGCTCATGTCGCCGTTGAGGACGTTGAGGATCTGCGGCAGTTCGTCCAGGCGGGTGGCACGGATGAATTTACCGACTTTGGTAATGCGCGGGTCGTCTTCCGTCGCCAGCTGGGGACCGGAATATTTTTCCGCATCGACGCGCATGGAACGGAATTTATAGACTTTATATTCCTTGCCGAAGCGGCCGACACGGACCTGGCTGTAGAGGACGGGACCGCCATCACCGAGTTTAATAGCCAGAGCGACGGGAATGGCGAAGGGCAAGGCACAGATGGCGGCCATACCGGCCACGATGATGTCGACGGTACGCTTGACGGCCCGCTGTTCGACGCTGAGACGCAGGCTCTTGGGCCGGAAGACCGGGATGTCGTCGATTTTCTGCAGCATGGCACCGTTGCAGAAAATCTCATAGGAGCTAGGGATGATATACGGCTGAATTTCCTTATCTGTACAATAGTTGACGATATCCGCCTTGGTTGTAAGGGGGATATCCGAGCAGATGATGAGTGTGTCGATGTCGCAGGATTCCAGTTCCTGACGCCAATCCTTCTGCGGGTCCATGATGACGTGCTGGAGCTTCAGCTTGAGCTGAGGCTGGGCACTCATGCGGTAATGGACATGACGACATTCGTCTTCGTTGCCCATAATCATGACGCGTCGGACGGGATGAAGGCTCTGTTCCCAACGCTGGACGGCCCGCTTCCAAAAACCGAGCAGGACGAATTGTACGGCCGTACTGGAAATAATCAATACCCGGGAATAAGTGAATTCATGAATGACAAAACTCAAGGCCATGACCAGGATGAGGACCAGGAAGAGACTGACAGCCAGACTGATCAGGACTTCGCTGAAGCGCTTGTGTTCAATCGTATAAAGACCGTTGATACTGAACATCATGACCGTGAAGATGACGGCAACAGGAAGCATTCCCGAGTACAGGACATGGTGCGCTTCTACCGCTGCCGGATTGACAAGCAGATAGGTCAAGACAAGATATGTAAGGGTGATGATAGTCACGTCGCCCAGTAAGCCGAAAAGCTTGCGCGACGTAGGGTAGACACGGGTCTTCATGACCTCTCCTTTCCGGGGCTGCAGGCCCCGTGGTGTTTGAAGTAATAGTTTGTAGTTTGCAGTTTTTAGTTTGTAGTGGGCGCCCCTACCTCCGCATATCATTCATTGGGCTATGCACAGGATTCGCGCGGGCCGCCGGTTATGGCGGCCCCTACCGCCGGCGGCGCTTTTTATGATGGTCTTCGTCGTAATAGTATTAGTAATAGTAATAGTAGCCGCTCTTGTGGTGCTGTGGGACTTTATTTAAGATGACGCCGAGGATGTTGGCATGAACTTTTTCTAAAACAGATTGGGCTTGTTTACCTTCGTCCGGGCTGATGTCACCACTGCCGAGGACGAGAACCGTTCCATCGACTTGGCTGCTCATAAGGAGGCTGCTCATAAGGACTGCATCGGTAACAGCCAGGACCGGCGGCATATCCAAGAAAACGTAGTCATAGGCTTCGGCCGCTTCCTGCAGGAGGGCTTTCATTTTCTTCGATCCCAGAAGTTCTGCCGGGTTCGGCGGGATGGGGCCACTAGTGACGACGTCCAGGTTCGGAAAGACATCGGCTTGGATGACTTCTTTCAGCGGCAGGTCTTCGGCAAAGCAGTTGCTCAGGCCCCGGTTGAGCAGGCCAAAGCGGCGGTGGACGACGGGTTTACGCATATCGCAGTCTATGAGCAGGATGTGTTTATCGTCCTGTCCCATGACGATGGCTAAGTTGGCAACTGTCGTCGATTTCCCTTCGTGGAGAACAGCTGACGTAAAAACGAGGGTTTTCAATTGCTTTCCAGCACCGGCAAACTGCAAATTCGTCCGGATAGCCCGATAGGCTTCGGATACCGGCGACCGGCTGTCATAATGGGTGATGAAATCTATTTCCGCCATAATTTCCTCCTAAGTTTCGACCACAGGCCATGGCTGCTGTCCGGTTCCTTCTGCAAGGTATTGGTATCGGGAATCATGCCCAGGACAGGCAGGCCCAATTCTTTTTCCACGTCTTCGGCCGTCCGTATCTTGCGATACATGAGGGATTGGACGATGACCGTCCCCATGCCGACGATGAGACCTAACAAGGTCATGATGGCCATAATCAGGACTTTCCGCGGCTTAATCGGTTTTTCCGGCAATGTCCCCCAGTCGACGACCTGTACTTCGTTCGGCACCATGACTTCGGCGACCTTGGCTTCTTCCAGGCGTTTGGCCAGCATGACATAGATTTCGTTGTTGACGTCGGCATCGCGCTTGACGCGGACGAAGCCCTGTTCCTTTTCCGGTAAGGAGGCGATGATGGCGTCATTTTCCGAATCCATCTGGTCCAGGGCCGTCTTTTTGCTCTGGGCAACAGCAATGGCCGCTTCGTTCTTGAATTTATCGGCCAATAAGCCCTGCTGGACAGTATTGCTGGACGGCGCCTGCTGGGCGACGATTTTGCTGATTTCCTGGTTCAGGGAATCACGGGTGGAGTTGATCTGATTGTTGATTTCCTGCATCTTCGGATGTTCATCCGTATATTTGCCGACGTAACTGGCTTTGGTCGCTTCCAGCTGAGCCAGCTGGGTCTTATACTGCTGGATAGCCGGGCTGTCGGCGATGGAGACGCCAGCCGAGCTGAGCTGTTCATTGACGCTGCTCAGGCCGGCCTGGGCCGTTTCCAGGTTGAGCTGGTTTTCGGCTTTAGCCTTGTCGACAATGTTCAGCTTATCCGTAAGCTGCTTCATCTGGTCGTCGGTAGAGTACATCTTGTTGGCGGCCTGATACTGCTGCAGCTTATCTTCGGCCTGACTCAATTCGTCTTTGGACGCGGCCAGCCTCTTTTCCAGGAACTCGCGGGTCCGCTTCTGTTCGTCATGGCTCAGTTCGGTCAGGCGGTTCATAAAGCCCTTGATGATGAGGTTATTGGCTTTCTGGGCCTGTTCCGGCGACTTGCCGGTGACGTCGACTTCCAGAATTTCGGTATCTTTATACGGTTTGGTAATGATATGACTCTTGACATAGCCGTCATAGTCGGGCAATTTCCCGTTTTCATCGCGTTCTTCTGTCTGGGCGATGACCGGCAGGACGACGTTGCGGCTCTTGAGGATTTCTGCGTCGGTCATCATGCGCTGCTTGTCGTCCATGGCATTGCCGCCGGATACTTTGGACAAAATCGAATCGCCCAGGCCCTTATCCTGCTTGATGCGCAGCAGCGACGTCGACTGGTACACCGGCGGCGCGACGAGCAGATAGGCCCCGCCGGCAATCATGAAGGCCGCCGTAATAGCCGCGATTTTCTTCTTGTTGGCCATGACAACTTGAAAGAGGTCTTTCAAATCAATGGTTATTTCTTCCACCCTGTTCAACTCCTGTATGGTAAATACTAATTGTTATCTAAGTTGTCTTTCGCTTCGGTAATCATGTAAATACTACTGAAGATCGGCGCAATATCGCGGGCAAAGTCGATGCGATGGTTCTTGGTCAGGTAAAGGATGTCCCCTTCGCGAAGGGTGACGTTCTGCGACATATCGCCGGTTTTGAGCATATTATTGAGGTTAATGGGAATGAGCGACTTCGGCTGGTCCTGATGGATGAGGAAAATCTTCTTCTTCGCCGTATCCCGCGTAAAACCCTGGGCGGCGCCGATGGCATCGATGACGGTATGGCCCTTTTCCAGTTCCACGGCACCGGGCTTCCTGACTTCACCAAAGACGTAGACCCGGACGCGGCCTAACTTGGAAATATTGACGGATACATCGGGATCGACGATATACCGGGCCAGGCCCTGCTGCAGGACGTCAGTAAACTGGGAAACCGTCATACCTTCGGCGTGGATTTCCCCGACTAAGGGAAAGGATACGTTGCCGTCGGGCCGGACGACGAAGGGCGACTGATTCGTTGATGAATTGCCCAGGTCCTGCTGCTGCGTGACAACGATGTTGAGCTCATCGCCAGGCCGCATATAATACTCTTCGGCACAGGCCGTCCCGGTCCACAAAGCGGTCACGGCGGCCAGTGCCAGTATACTTTTCTTTAACATCTGTATTCACATCCTATATTCAACCAAAGAGACGATGGAAAAAGCCTTTTTTCTCCTTTTGCCAGTGCGACGGCAAGTCGGGATAAAAGACGCGGTTCTTTAAAATACATTCGGCATTGCGCGTCGCCGTGTTCCAAAGATTGACGTGCTGCTTATCCTTGGCAGCCAGGCGGTCCAGTTCTTCGTGGGCTTCGCGTATATCCGTCGTGCGAGATTCCACGCGATGCCCGTCGCTGCCGAGGAAGTGGATCATGCCATTGCGGTAGAGGTCGCGGACGCGCTGCTGCAGTTTCGAGCCGAAATAGCCCGTGAAACTGCCTGTATTGCATTGAGCCAGGACGCCCTTATTCATCCATGCCAGAAGTGTTTCCGGGCGCTCCATGAGGCGCTCATAGCGTTCTACGTGGGCCAGAAGTGGCAGGAACCCGCGCATTTGCAGCTCATAAATCATCTTTTCGACGATATCCGGCTGGGACTGGTCGGTCAGTTCCAACATGACATAGCGGCTGCCAGCCAGACAATAATCGTCGTGATTTTCCTTCATAAAGCGCAGCGTATCGCCGTTGAGTTCCACTTCCGCGCCCGTATAGATACGAATAGGAATCTGAGCCTTATCCGCTTCTTCCTGAAGGGCGGCTACCTTGTCGAGAATCGTCTGCCAGGCCGGTATATGGCCCTGACGATTGACATGAGGCGTCGCAATAATATCGGTGACCCCGGAATCGACGGACATGCGCAGCATCTGCAGCGACATGTCCAGCGATTCAGAGCCATCATCAATGTCGTATAAAATATGTGAGTGAATGTCTATCATGATAGTTCTCCGTCTGGGGGCCGGGGCCCCTGTCGTTCATCGTAGATCGTTCGTCGTTATGCCTCCCCTTATAGGGGAGGTGGCCTGAAAGGCCGGAGAGGTTGGTTGGTCGTGGGCGCCGGCCTGCGAAACCTCTCAGTCAGCTTCGCTGACAACTCCAGCACTGCTCTCCGTTTTGGCAACCGTCATGCACTTCCCTCCGGTCAGTCCATGACGGGCCAAAAAGGGCCTATCAAGAGAGCCGTATTCTAATACCTCCACTGAATGGTGGCGGTGGCGAATTTGTCGTGGTCTGTATGAATGGTGAAGTCGGCGTTTTCTACGTTGGCGTAACCGATGATGCCGCTTAAGTAGACGTCCTGACCCAGTTTGGTCTGGCCGGTGAGGCCGAATTCATTGACAGTCGGATGGACGCGCATGCCCCGTTCCATTTCGGTCCGCTGGGCATAGAGGCCGAGGGATGTTTCATGAGGCAAATAGTGGCGGATGGCACCGTAGTATTTGCGGGCATCGCGGCCCATGGCATCGCCCATGATGGCGTCATGATAGGTCCAGCCGTTATTGAAGCGCTGGTGGCCGTACCAGACGTCGCTGGTGTCAGCCATTTCCAAGGTCATGTCCCAGGACCCGTCATGAGTCAGTTTCGGCAGGTAGATGCCGGCCCGGTATGCGACTTTGGACGGCATATAGTGCGACTGGTCTTCGCCGTAGAGTTCGCCATAGAAGGTGACGCCAGGCAGGCTCAGGCGGAAGTCGCCGCCGGCAATGTCATCCCAGCGGTCCTTATCGGCATCGTCATTGCGGCCATAGAGCCAATGGCCCCAGTCGGAGCTATCCAGACCATTGCCGTCACCGCCGAGCATGGACAGGCGGGACAGGCCGAAGGTGAAGTATGATGTCGGCGAAAAGTCAGCGCGGATGCCGATGAGACCGGCATCGTCAGAATCTTTATACTTCGAACCTAGAGCAGCCGCACGATCACGCCGGTCGCCTTCGAGGAAACCGTAGAAAAGGTGGACGTCTGCCTGACCGAGGAAACGGAAGAAACCGCCGACGCGCTGAGGTTCGATGAAATGAGCCTGGATGGTCGTCAAGGGACGCATGTTGTTCCCTAAGGCCAGGTTGCCCGTTTCCCCCTGCCCCCAGGTCATGGCTTCTTTGCCGGCTTCAAAGGCCCAGATGCCGGCTCGGGTCTTGATATAGCCTTCTTACAGGCTGGCGCTGAAGTCGTTGTCCTTGTCATAGCTGAAGCGCGGCCGCAGGGCGATAGCCGTTTCATGGCCGATGTTCCCGGAAATTTCAGCTTCCAAGATGCCATTGCCGTCACGGCCGTATTTATAGCCATTGCGATTGGCCCCAAAGGTCTGCCAGCCCGCATTAGTAGTATGACTGCGATCAATATGGCTATAGGAATGGCGCGGCGTATCCGAGATCTGAGCTGCTGCCGTCAGCGAGACCGAGCGGAGTTTCAGCGGGTCGTAGGTCTTTTCCCCACGCAGGGTAGCCACTTCCGGGGCTACGTACTGGGCCAGGGCATCGACCTGGTCTGCCAGGTATTTCGGCATGGGTTTGGTCTGTGCCTTATCCTGAGCCTGGACGACCCATTGAGCCATCTGCATGCGGCTGTACGGTTTGGCCCCATTGGGCATAGTATCGAGATAGCCCATGGCACTCAATTTTTCGATATAGCCATAATACGGGCTGTCTACGGAAACGTTGGCCGTCGTCGCCGGTGCTGCCAATACGCTGGCCGTCATACCCAAACTCAGCAGGACAGCACTCATCAAGGTCGTCTTCATCGTCATCAAACTCCACTTCATCATAAAATAAAAAGCATAATTAATATGCATTATTACTATTTCATACATAAAGTTGTGAACGTACTCCCGCCTAGAGAGGCGGGAGCTTCCTGCTTCAACGAGAACAGCGCTACTGACTCCAAAGAGTTGCGGCGGCTTACACTCTCTCCAC
>NZ_JBBMEU010000070.1:0-10768 GCF_040096415.1 Megasphaera intestinihominis | reverse complement strand
CTATTGTGTTAGTTATGGGAAAGAAGGAAGGCTGCAACAAAATGAGCAAAAAAACTCATTTTGTTACAGCCCCTTTTTCTAGAAAAATCGTCCGATAAGGGGCATTTTGGCTGCGTCTTCTTTGGTGACACCGCCGTTGAGGACCATGCAGCCGATGTAGATGGCCGACCCGACGATGCAGGTCAGGAAGAGGTCCAGGAAGAGTCCCAGGTAAGGGAAGAGGAAGGCGTACATGAAATACATGGCCACGCCCATGATGGCGGCAGAGACGATGTTTTTCATGACGACTTTGATGTCGATAACGTAACCGATTTTACGGTAAATGAAGAACATATTGAGGACGGCAGCGACGCCGATGTCGGCCACTGTCGCATAGGAAGCCCCGGTGATGCCCAGGGTCGGGATGGCGACTAAGAACCAGTTGCACAGGACCTTGGCGACACAGGCGACAGCCATGTTGATGACCGGGATCTTCGGTTTCTTCAGGCCCTGAAGGATAGCCGTCGAAATCTGGTGCAGGCCCAAGAAGCAGATGGCGATGGCCACGGCCCGCGTGGCATCCGTAGCGGCCGGCGCGTTGTAGATGAAGGTGACAATCGGTTCGGCCATGACGTAGAGGATGACGCTGAAGGGAATGGTGACCAGGAAGGAGATGCGCATGGACGTCGCCGTCCGTTCGCGGATTTCATCGTATTCCTTCAAGGTGAAACTGTGGCTGATGGCCGGCACCAGGCTCATGGCCATGGCTGCCGTCAGGATCGTTGCCAGGTTGATGAGCGGTACGGACATGCCCGTCAGGTAACCGAACAGCTCCGTGGCCTGATGGGTCGAATAACCGGCTACTTCCAGCCGCCGCGGTACGATGAGCAGGTCCAGGTTGGATACGACGGGGAGCATGATGCTCGACAGGGAAATGGGGATAGCCAGGATGACCAGGCGCTTGAGGATGTGCTTGATGCTTTCCTGCTCGAATGTCGGCCCGTCGACGGGGAGGGTCCGCTTCAACTTATAATAGTAATAGACCAGGACCAGCCAGGCTGCAAACCCACCGGCGCCGGCGCCGAGACTGGCACCGCCGGCGGCATAATCGAGGCCGTACGGCAGGAGGAGCGCGGCGAAGCCGAGCATGACGACGACGCGGACCAGCTGTTCAACGATCTGGGAAATGGCTGTCGGTGTCATCTGCTGCCAGCCCTGCAGATAGCCGCGGTAGCCGGCAATGATCGTCGTAAAGAAGATGGCCGGTGCCAGGGCGATGAGCGAATAATAGGCCCGGCTTTCGCGGATGATGTGTTCATCGATGAGGAAGCTGGAACCAAAGAACATGAGGATACTCAAAAAAAGTGCCGTCGTACAGAGCATGGACAAGGACACGTGGAAAATGCGCTGGGCGCCGAAATAGTCCTGTTTGGCTACTTTTTCAGCTGTAATGATGGAAATTGCAATCGGCAGCCCGGCACTGGAAATATCGAGTGCCAGCAGGTAAATCGGGAAAGCCATCTGATAGATGCCGATGCCTTCACCGCCGAGAATACGGGACAAGATGATCCAGTTGATACTGCCAATGGCTTTGACGACAAAGCCCGACAAGGTCAGGATCAATGTGCCGGAGATAAACTTGTTTGCCATGATAACCCCTTAACTCTATAAAATTTTTACCAACATAACAACTAATTTTAGCACATTTGCCAGACCTTGTATATAGTGAAGTGTTAGCCGTTCGTGGGGGCCGTCCCAAAGGGGAGTCAGCCGATAGCCACGTATTCGCCATTATTCATGGCGGGCGCCCCACGTGGCGCCCCTACGAGCCACGAACCACGAACCACGAGCTACGAACCACGAGCCACTAGCCACGAACCACGAGCCACGAACCACTAGTCACGACCTGCGGTCTGCGCTCTCAAAATATCCATGAATTCTTTGCCGGTAATCGTTTCTTTTTCGTAGAGGTATTTGGCCAGGGCATCCAGGGCCGGGCGATGGTCTTCGAGGATTTTCTTGGCCTTGGCGTGTTGTTCCTTGACGACAGAGACGACTTTGGCGTCGATGTATTTCTGCGTTTCCGGCGCGCAGGCCAGGGACGTATCGCCGCCGAGGTATTTATTGGTGACTGTTTCCATGGCGACCATGTCGAATTCGTCGGTCATGCCGTAACGGGTGATCATGGCCCGGGCCAGCTTGGTCGCCTGTTCGATGTCGTTGGAAGCGCCTGTCGTGACCTGGTTGAAGACGACTTCTTCCGCAGCCCGGCCGCCGGTGAGAGTGGCAATCTTGTTTTCCAGTTCTTCCCGGGACAGGATGTATTTATCCTGCTGGTCGACCTGCATGGTGTAGCCCAGGGCGCCTGATGTGCGGGGGATGATGGTGATTTTCTGGACCGGTGCCGAATGGCTCTGGAGGGCAGCGACCAGGGCGTGGCCGATTTCGTGGTAGGCGACGGTCTTCTTTTCGTCGTCCGACAAGATGGCGTTCTTCTTCTGGTAACCGGCGATGACGACTTCGATGCTTTCTTCCAGGTCGGCCTGGCTGACGGCGTCGCGGTGGTCGCGGACGGCGCGCAGGGCCGCTTCATTGACGATATTGGCTAGTTCGGCGCCGGAAGCCCCGGCGGCCATACGGGCGATAGTGTGGAAGTCGACGTCGTCGCCGAGGGCGACTTTCTTGGCGTGGGCCTTGAGGATGGCTTCACGGCCAGCCAGGTCCGGCAGTTCGACAGGGACGCGGCGGTCGAAACGGCCTGGCCGCAGCAGGGCCGGGTCCAGCGATTCCGGCCGGTTCGTCGCGGCCAGGATGACGACGTTGTCATCGGCGTTGAAACCGTCCATTTCCGTCAGCAGCTGGTTCAGCGTCTGTTCCCGTTCGCTGTTGCCCATGGCATTGCCCGTGCGTTTCTGGCCGATGGCGTCGATTTCGTCGATGAAGATGATGCACGGCGCCTTCTGCTTGGCCTGCTGGAAGAGGTCGCGGACCTTGGAAGCGCCCATGCCGACGAACATTTCGACGAATTCCGACCCGGCAATGGGGAAGAAGGGCACACCGGCTTCACCGGCGACGGCCTTGGCCAGCATGGTCTTGCCTGTGCCCGGCGGGCCGACGAGGAGGACGCCTTTGGGCATCTTGGCCCCGATTTTGGCGTATTTATCAGGATGATGGAGAAAATCGACAATTTCCGACAGGTTTTCCTTGGCTTCGTCTTCACCGGCGACGTCATCGAAATGGATGCCGTTAGCCGACGGGACGTAGACCTTGACCTGGTTCTTGGCGCCGAACATGAGCGAATTGCCGCCGCCGTGGTTCATGAGCTTGCGGTTGAAATAGTAGCCGACGCCGAAGAAAATCAGGATCGGCAGGATCCAGGCGATGAGGAAGTCCGTAAAGGGCGAATCCTTTTCCTTGATGACTTCATTGAAGGAGACATTGGCCTTGTGCAGCCGTTCCGTCAGCTGCGGGTCGTTGACGACGCCCGTGCGGTATTCGTTGCCGTCCTTGTCCTTGAAGAGAATCTGGTTCTCTTCGATTTGGACGTCGGCGATCTTTTCGTCTTCCGTCATGTTCATGAACGTCCCGTAATCGACCTGTTTGACACTCTTCGAATCATAATAAGGCCGGGCGATGGCGTTGAACATGAAAATGACAGCCAAAGCGACGATATAATAGAATAAAATCGGTTTCTTCTTTTCTTTGACTTCTTTCACAATTCCTCACATCCTTTGAAAAAATCAAGCTATACTTTTATTGTACACTCCTTGCGGGACCTGGCAAGAGGGGACTGCCTTGCATATTCCCGGTGGATGTGCTAGGGTAAAAGAAAATACACCAAGAAAGTGATGAAGCATATAATGAATATATTAACCGTAGAAAATGTAAAGAAATCCTATGGCCTGCGCGTCCTCTTCGACGACGTGACCTTTGCCATCGACGGCGGCCAGAAACTGGGCCTCATCGGCTTCAACGGCGCCGGCAAGACGACACTCCTGAAAATCATTGCCGGCCTGACCGACACCGACAGCGGCACGATCTGGCGCAATCCCAAGGTGCGCATCCATTACCTGCCGCAGGAACCGCAGCTCGTGTCGGGCCATACGGTCCTGGAAAGCGTCCTCGACGGCGACCTGCCGGTCATGAAGCTCCTCCAGTGCTACGAAGAAGCGGTCCAGCGCGATGACGATGCAGCCGTCGTCGCCCTCAGTGCCGAAATGGACGAACAGCAGGCGTGGGAACTGGAAGCCCATGCCAAGATCATTCTCAGTAAGTTGGGCATTTCCAATTTTTCCCAGTCCGTCGACGAATTGTCCGGCGGCCAGCGCAAGCGCCTGGGACTGGCCCGGGCCCTGATCATGCCCTGCGACCTGCTCATCATGGACGAACCGACGAACCACCTCGACGACAAGACCATCATGTGGCTCGAAGAATACCTGCGCGACAGCAAGGCCGCTATCCTGCTCAGCACGCATGACCGCTATTTCCTGGACTGCGTTGCCGATTCCATGATCGAACTCGACCGGGGTCACGTCTATACCTATACCGGCAATTACGGCCAGTACCTGGAACAGCGCCAGGCCCGGCTCGAACGGGAAGAAGCGAGCGAAGCCAAGCGGCGCAACCTCATCCGCCGTGAAAAGGCCTGGATCCAGCGCGGCGCCCAGGCCCGGTCGACGAAGCAGAAAGCCCGTAAGGAACGGTATGAACAGCTCTGCGCCATCGAAGCGGGCAAACCCATCGGCGAAGTGGAAATGTTCGACACGTCCGTCCGCCTGGGCAAGACCATCATCGACATCGACGACATGGCCTTCGGCTACGACCCGGCCCATCCTTTGTTCCAGCACGTGACCTATCACGTCGTCAAGCACGACCGCATCGGCATCATCGGCGAGAACGGCGTCGGCAAGTCGACACTGCTCAAAGTCCTGGCCGGCCAGCTGGCGCCGACGGAAGGGACAGTCACTATCGGCCAGACCGTGCGCTTCGGATTCTTTACCCAGCAGCTGCCCCAGTTCGACGAAGGCATGCGGGTCATCGACTACGTCCAGGAACACGGCCATTTCGTGACCAACCAGTTCGGCCAGCGCATTTCGGCGACGCGCCTGCTGGACCAGTTCCTGTTCACTGAAGAAATGCAGTATACCTACATTGCCAAGCTGAGCGGCGGCGAACGGCGGCGCCTGTACCTGCTGCGCCTGCTCATGGACCAGCCCAACGTCCTCCTCCTGGATGAACCGACGAACGACCTGGACATCCCGACCCTGACCGTCCTCGAACGCTACCTCGATACCTTCCAGGGCGTCGTCCTCGTCGTATCCCATGACCGCTACTTCCTGGACCGGGTGGTTGATAAACTTTTCACATTAGAAAAGGGGACATGGGACCGCTTTTACGGTGACTATAGTGAATACTTGGAAGAAAAATACAGTCATCACCAAGAAAAGAAAAGCGAAAAGCCCGTTTCACCTTCTATTACTAAAACGAATATTACGCCTACCAAAGCAAAAGCCGGCCTGACGTCGCGGCAGGAAGAAGAATTGCGGCGCATCACGGAAGAACTGCCGCGCTACGAAGCCATGCTCAAAGGCCTCAATGCGGCTATTGCCGCCGCCGGGAGCAATTACGAAGAAGTCGAATCCCTGCTGGCCGAGCAGAAGGAAACGCAGGATAAAGTCGATACGCTGACCGAAAGATGGTGTGAGTTAGAAGACTTAAAATCATAGATTACGGCGATTTTTTTAAAATATTACAAAAAAGCATAGAAATTATGGAAAAATAGGCAGATGAATTACACAAAAGTAATGGAAATCCATGCCACTTTGTATTATCCTATAGGTAATGAAGTTTGTGATAAAATGTTACATAGTTACTGATTTTCAAACTTACTGAATTTCTGACCGAAAAGGAGTATCTGCATATGCCTGAATTTCATTCCCGTTTTGAAAAAATTGACCGTCGTGTTCCCATTGATGAACACAACTGTGCCGTTCAATTTGATGTGACGAAGTGTAAGAACTGCACCTTATGTCGCCGGGCTTGTGCCGACACACAGACTGTGTTGGACTACTATTCCCTGTCCAGTACAGGCGACATGCCCATCTGCGTTCACTGCGGCCAGTGTTCGTCTGCCTGCCCCTTTGGTGCCATCGTCGAAGTCAACGATGTCGACAAGGTCAAGGCAGCCCTGAAAGACCCTGAAAAGATCGTCATCTTCCAGACGGCTCCGGCTGTCCGCGTCGGCCTGGGCGAAGCCTTCGGCATGGACCCCGGTACCTTTGTCGAAGGGAAGATGGTCGCTGCCCTGCGTACGCTCGGTGCGGACTATGTCTTCGATACCGATTTCGGCGCCGACCTGACCATCATGGAAGAAGCGACGGAACTCCTGCACCGCCTGCAGTCCGAAGAAATTCCTATCCCGCAGTTCACCAGCTGCTGCCCGGCCTGGGTCGAATTTGCCGAAACCTTCTACCCCGACCTGCTCCAGCATCTGTCGTCGACCAAGAGTCCTATCAGCATCCTCAGCCCGGTCATCAAGACCTATTTCGCCCAGCAGAAGAACATCGACCCCAAGAAGATCGTCAATGTCTGCGTCACGCCGTGCACGGCCAAGAAAGCGGAAATCCGCCGTCCTGAACTGAGCGCAGCCGGCCTCTTCTGGGATGAACCGGAAATCCGCGATACGGATATCTGCATTACGACGCGTGAACTGGCTCAGTGGATCCAGGACGAAAACATCGATTTCGCCAACCTCGAAGACGGCCAGTTCGACAAGGCCTTTGGCGAAGCTTCCGGCGGCGGCCGTATCTTCGGCAACTCCGGCGGCGTCATGGAAGCGGCTATCCGCACGGCTTACCACATGTTCACGGGTCGTCCGGCACCGAAGGACTTCATTCCCTTTGAACCGGTCCGCGGCCTGCAGGGCGTCAAGAAGGCAACGGTCATCTTCGGCCACTTCGTCCTTCACGTCGCTGCCATCAGCGGCCTGGGCAACGCCCGCGCCTTCATCGACGACCTCATCAAGAACGACTCCTTTGAAGACTACTCCTTCATCGAAGTCATGGCCTGCCCCGGTGGCTGCATCGGCGGCGGCGGCCAGCCGAAAGTCAAACTGCCGCAGGTCAAGAAAGTCCAGGAAGCCCGGACGGCATCGATTTATAAGAGCGACGAAGAAACGGACGTCAAAGCCAGCTGGCAGAACCCGGAAATCGAAGAACTTTACGAAGCCTTCCTCGACGAACCGCTGTCGGAAATGGCCGAATTCACCTTGCACACCTACTTCTCCGACAAGAGCGACCAGCTGGGCCGCATGAAGAACCTCACGCCCCAGACCAACCCCATGTCGCCGAAGTATAAACCCCCGACAACAGAAGAATAGCCTCCCTTGTTAGGGGAGGTGGCCCAAAGGGCCGGAGAGGTTGAATTTCTTAGTAAAAGCCTGCGTAGGGGTCGCCACGTGGGCGACCCGTTAGGGATTTGGATGTTTTTTTAGCAAACTAGTTAGGGAATCTACATATTTCATAGCGGGCGCCCCACGTGGCGCCCCTACAGAAAAAGGACCTGTCGTATAAAAGACAGGTCCTTTTTTTGCTCCCAAACAAGATATTGACAATTAATATCATGAAATGTATAATGACTATGTACTCATTGGAACAAGTCATGTGATAAATGGGACAATGTGGGCAAAACCTTTGTGTAATGCGAGAGGAAACTAGGCACACTCGACCGCAGCGGATAGGGGGACGCCTTCATCGTGTCATGCTTCCAGGCTTTTACACAGAGAAAGAAGGTCATATTGATGAAAAAGAAAATCGTTACATCCTTAGCCGCTATGATGGCTGTCGGCGCAGCCTGCGCTTTTGCAGCCAACCCCTTCGTCGACGTACCGAGCGACAGCTGGGCTTATAAATCCGTCGTCGAACTCGCTGACGCCGGCATCATCCAGGGCGTAGACGGCTCTTATTTCCAGGGCGAACGCAACATCACCCGTTACGAAGCCGCTGAAATGGTCGCCAAAGCCATGGCTCACATGGACAAAGCGTCCGTTGAACAGCGCGCCCTCATCAACAAATTGGCTGATGAATATGCTGACGAACTGAACAACCTCGGCGTCCGCGTCAGTGCCCTGGAAAACCGCGTGGGCAACGTAAAACTCAGCGGTGATGCCCGTATCCGTTTCCAGCATCAGGACACCAGCAGCGAGGCCAGCACGGGCTATAAGAAAGACGCTTCCTGGGATTACCGCGTCCGCGTCCGGGCCAATGCCAAGGTCAATGACCGCACGACCGTAACCTACGGCATCAGCACGGATGACATCAACTTCGCCGATAACGGCGCTGCCAGCGATAACGGCAACATCTTCACGGACGATGCCAAAGTCGACTACAACTTCGGCGGCAACCATTGGAACCTCAGCGTCGGCCGTACCGATACGTACGTCCTGGGCGGTGAAAACGCTTACGGCTTCCAGTATGGCGACGTCTTTGACCGGGCTGAATTGAAATACACCAACGACCACTTCGCAGCTACGGCTGGTTATGGTAAATTCAAAGCCGGTGATACTGTTGAAGATGCTGCAGTTGAAGGCAATGGACTTCTTGGTGTTAAAACCGGTTATGGCGAATTGGAAGGCTTCTTCGGCGGCGGCCGGGCAGCTGGTTCGGCTGTCGGCGTCTACTATAATGATTTCAATGGTATTAACGGTTTTAAAGCTGATGATCTCTGGGGGGCTTATGCCAGCCTCAACTTCGGCAAATGGAACGCCCTGGCTAACTATGAAAAAATCAATAATGACGTTACCAATGATCCGGAAGTATGGATCGGCAAATTGACCTACGGTTCGGCTGCCAGCGATGCCCGCGGCTCCTGGGATGCCTGGGTCGAATACATCAACTCCGACAAGGGCGCGCTCCTCGGCGGTGCGACCAACTCCTGGCGTGATGACAGCGTCCTGGATAACGTCAAATCCTGGGGCGTCGGCATCGACTACACCCTGGCCAAGAACGTCATCCTCACGGCAGCCCAGACCTTTGGCACTCAGACCAAACACGGCAATGCCGCTGACCCTGACGAATTCACCGACGTAGAAATCAACTTCTTGTTCTAAAAAAGGCTCGCCTCATAGGAGAGCTGGCCGCCGAAGGCGGTCTGAGAGGTTGTCTTATAAGGACTGTTTCATAAGGGTATCTGCCATCATGAAACAGTCCTTTTTCGCTAACTGCTGACTGCTAACTGCTAACCCCTAGCCACGAGCCACGAGATAAAAATGATTGCTAATTTTTTATATTATGTTTTGTAGGGGCTCGCGCGTGGCGAGCCCGCCGGGTACATGTGAAATACTTGTGAACCGGATTTGCGTGAACGGGCGCCCCACGTGGTCGCCCCTACAGAAAATAATTGCCAATTCCGCCCGAATCGTTGTATAATGAATAAGTTGAAACAGTTTAGGATCGTAAAGGAGAAGATACTGTGTTGAAAAAATTGTGGATCCTTCCGCTTATGCTGCTCGTCTTCCTGATACCGATGGTATCGGCCCAGGCAGCGGCTAAGCCGGAAATTACCAATGTGCGGACGGCAACGCGAACAGATGCCAACACGCCTTTTGTTCGGACCGTCCTCGATGTCAGCGGTAAGGCCAATCCCAAGCTATACATCGATAACTCCGGCGAGTATGTTTTCGTCACTTTGCCTAACACAGGGATTGGCAAGAATGTGGCTAAGAGCTATAAGCCCAACAGCAACGTCATTTCCCGTGTCACCTTATCGTCTCGCTCGTCGAGTATGGACGTGACCATCAAGGTCCCGCGGGCCGTCACCAAGAATGACGTCAAAGTCTTTACCCTTCCCGGGGCAACAGGCAGTAAAGTATCGAGCCGTGTCGTCATCGACATCAACGATAAATCGGGCAAGCTCAAGCAGTGGAGCCATTGGGGTGATACCAATATCGGTATCAAAGGGGCGACCAAGCCATCTCAGAGCTGGAAACCGTCGTCTACCAAGCAGCCGGCAACCAATGTCCCGGCCTATAGCAGCAGCAAGACCTACAGCCTGACCAAGGGCCTCCAGGGCAAGACCATTGCCATCGACCCCGGCCATGGCGGTTCGGACTCCGGCGCTGTCGGAACGTATTCCAAGGAAAAGGACATTACCCTGGCCATTTCCAAGAAAGTCGCATCCCTGCTCAGTGCAGCTGGTGCCAATGTCATCATGACCCGCACGACTGACGTCGATGTCTACGCACCGTATGATGGCGCTGTCGAAGAACTGCAGGCCCGCTGCAACATCGCCAATGCAGCCAAAGCCGACGTCTTCGTCTGCATCCACATCGATTCCTTCGATTCCCCGTCAGCAGGCGGCGTCACAGCCTATTACAACAGTAAGACCCCGTATGACTACGGTCTGGCCAACTACATCCACCTTCAGAACATGAAGGCGACGAACTTTGCCGACCGCGGCGTCAAGACGGCCAACTTCTACGTCCTCTTGCACACCAACATGCCGGCAACCTTGCTGGAATTGGGCTTCATCTCCAACCCGAACGAAGAAAAAGCCCTCAACTCTGATGCCCAGCAGCAGAACTTTGCCGAAAGCATCGTCAAAGGCCTGGCCGACTACTTCAACCATAACGGGAATTAAGAGAAAAGTTTGTAGTTCAGAGTTTGTAGTAAAAACGGGGCTGTCGCACGAAGGCTTCTACCATCATGCGCGGCCCCGTTTACTTTATAGTTTGTAGCACAGAGTTTGTAGTTTGCAGAGAAAACCTTTAAATTTAAACCCATCCGCTAACAAC
>NZ_JBBMEU010000069.1:0-10925 GCF_040096415.1 Megasphaera intestinihominis | reverse complement strand
AAATTAAAGCGGGCAACGTTCATGCCGGCTTTAATCATCTTTTCGATAATTTCCGGGGTATTGGAACTGGGGCCTAAAGTGCAGACGATCTTTGTTTTTTTCAGCATATCTATTCTCCTTGCTTCTATTTAATGTAATCGGATGATTCTCGTTCAGCTGACGGCGCGGATGAGGTTGAAGACCTGCTGGGCCGTATTGGTCATATTGCGCAGGGCCGTTTCTTTATTCATGGCTTCTTCCAGCGGCATGGCCTTATCGACGATAGAAAAGAAAGCATCAATGCCCTGCCGGTTGCATTCAGCAGCGTCGGCGGTCGTGCAGCCTGCCAGGGCGATGACTTTGGCACCGTATTGTTTAGCCAGTTTCGCTACACCAATCGGTGCCTTGCCCATAGCCGTCTGGGCGTCGAGGCGGCCTTCGCCGGTAATGACGTAATCGGCATCCTTGACGGCATCGGCCAATCGGATGGAATCGAGGACAATCTGGATACCTGAACGCAGGCGGCCGTTCAGATAAGCCAGGAAGGCGAATCCCATACCGCCGGCTGCACCGGCACCGGCTGTCTGGCTATAGTCATGACCGGTATAAGTCTGGGTGACGGTGGCAAAAGACCGGCTGGCATCGTCCAGGACTTTGACATCCTGCGGCGATGCACCTTTCTGGGGCCCGAAGATATAGGCGGCGCCCCAATTTCCGTACAACGGATTGGTCACATCACAGGCGACATCGAAGGTACAGTCTTTCAGAGCCGGCAGACCTGGGAATCATCGACAGAAACAATGTGCCCCACTTCCTGTCCGCCTAAACCGACAGGCTGGCTCTGGGCATCTCGGAAAATATAACCCAGAGCCTGGAGCATACCGACGCCGCAGTCACTGGTCGAGCTGCCGCCCAGGCCGATGATGAAATGGCGGATACCCGCTTCTATAGCCTGCGCCATGACCTGACCGACGCCATATGTCGTCGTGTGCAGGGGATTACGCTGTTCTTCCGGCACCAATCCCAGCCCGGCTGCACCAGCCATTTCAATGACAGCCGTTTCCATCCCCGGCAGATAGCCGTAAGGACAGGAAACAGCTTCACCTAAAGGCCCCTGGACGCCGACATAGCGGAGCTGGCCGTTCAATCCGTCGACGAGGGCTTCGACGGTTCCTTCGCCACCATCGGCCAAGGGTTTGACGATGGCCTGGACAGGATGGCCGCCATAGGCTTTACGGACGCCGGCCTCAATGGCCCGGCCGGCTTCGACGGAAGTCAGGCTATTTTTCAAGGAATCAATGGCTACAACGACTTTCATGATGATCTCTCCTCTATCTGCAAATTCGTAAGACTGTGTTTCTCTATGCCTATAGTGTAGCAAAAGAGGTCATCCCTTTCCATGTTATGAGACACAATATATTGTCATTATTTTTATTTTCTAAACCAAGGAAGAGTGGCAATGTAAAGGGGCACGGCATCACAGAATACCCGTGGGTCGAGGCCGGTCTTCCCAGCAATCCGCTTCAGCCGGTATTGCATGGTATTCTTGTGGATGCAGAGAATCCGTGCCGTCTCCTGGATGGACAAATCCTGCTGATAATAGGCCTGGAGTAAATGGATATCGCTGTCCGTCAAAAGGTGACAAATATCCTGACAGTAGCGGCGACGCACGGCACCATCCAGACTTTGCAGCAAAAAGGCCAATTTCATATCATCGGCGTGGACGCAAAAGACCTGCCGGTCCCCGGCTGCCTGCAAAGCCATTTTGGCAAAACGGTACGATTCGTAGATACGGTGGAAAGCTTCTTCCATCCCGATACCGGCCAGGATTTCCGGATAGAACCATTCTTTCCACTGAGGCAGTTTTCTGTCCCATTCTGCATAGCCCCTGCTGGGAACGAGGACAACGAAAGTATTCGGATAAACATAAGTATATAAGGAAACCCCCAACTTCTGACAGAAGCCGGCCATTTTCTGGCGAAACGCTCCAGCCTGCCGGAAACCATCATGCCAACGGAAGACGACGGCCGTATAGCAGCTTCCCGCCAATTCAGGCTGATCTTCAGCCAGCTGCTGCACCGTATCTTCATCGCGATAAATCAAGGCCATGACCTGGCGGCTGCGATGCGCTTCTTCGCTGAAGGCCTCCTGACTCAGGCGTTATTCCTTGAGGAAGACTTCACAAATTTTCGTCAGCAAGAAACCGTACTGACCGACGACAGCCGGATTCCCGGTAATCCCGATGACGCCCAGGACCTGATGATCCATGATGATAGGATAATTGACCCCTCGGCTGACGCCGTCCTCAAGCCGGTCTTCCTGAACAGTCTGGACCTGCCCGGTCCGGGCCGCAACGTGACCGGCTTTATGGTACGTTCCGATACGTCCGCTATCCGTACTAGCCATGATACGCCCATGACGGTCGATGAAGTTGATATTCCAGCCGACAACAGCCCTGGCCGAATCGACGATTTGCTGGGCCAGTTCATCCGTAATGCGTACTTTCACCTGAATACCTCCCTTTCCTCCTGAAAAAATCTCACGACAAAACCACGTCCAAAGCCATCATCAGGGTAAATCCCAAGGCAAAAGACAGGACGCCGATGTCAGAGTGTTCGCCGGCCGACATTTCCGGGATGAGTTCTTCGACGACGACATAGCACATGGCACCGGCAGCCAGGCTGAGGAGATAGGGCAGGACCGGTACGATGAAGGCCGTCATGGCAATGGTCAGGGCCGCACCGATGGGTTCGACGATGCCCGACAGGACGCCGCCGAGAAAGGCTTTGTGCTTTCCGACGCCGGCTGCCTTGAGGGGCATGGAGATGATGGCCCCTTCGGGCAGATTCTGCAAGGCGATGCCCAGAGACAAGGCCAGGGCCCCGGCGGCGCTGATGCCCGTCTGCCCGGCTAAAAGCCCGGCATAGACGACGCCGACGGCCATGCCTTCGGGGATGTTGTGCAGCGTCACGGCCAGGACGAGCATCGTCGTCCGCTGCAAGTGGCTGTGCGGTCCTTCAGCTTTTTCACTGTACATGTGCAGATGCGGCACCAGCCGGTCCAGGGCCAGGAGCAGGAAGATGCCCAGCCAGAATCCGGCCACAGCCGGCACAAAGGCGAACTTCCCTAACGGCGCCGCTTCTTCCATAGCCGGTATCAAGAGGCTCCAAATAGAGGCAGCAATCATGACGCCCGACGCAAAACCGGTCAGCCCTCGTTGGACCTGACGATCCAATTCCTGTTTCATGGCATAGACGCAGGCCGCTCCCAAAGACGTCCCGGCAAAGGGGATAAGGATCCCTATGACAGCATTTTCCATAATAACTTTCCCTCCCTGTATCTCATTTAGCTATATTTGATACTTAATATCGTTATAATTTCATTATACACGAAAAGAGGCCGTCGTACAAAGGCAGCCTCTTTTTTTCTGCAAACTATGAACGCTTATATTACAAACTTTCATCTAACGCACTTTCGCCGCTGATTTTCCCGGGCAGGACCAGGGACAGGACCAGGCAGATCAGGACCGGTACGAGCCAGCCCAGGCCGCTGTCGCCTAAGGGCAGGCCCTGGATGAGGGCAGCCGCCCCGTCGAGATGGAAGAACTGAGCCGCAATGTCGATGGCCGATACCAGGCCGGCAGCGGTGACAGTACAGCGCATGCCCAGTTTCGACAAGCCGACGAATTTATTGATGATAGTCAGCATGACGACGGAAATGGCAATGGGATAGACGAACAACAAGAGGGGCAGCGTGACCTGGATGATCTGGTTCAGGCCGAGATTGGCCAGGACCAGGCTGACCAGGCAGATGAGAGTGACGTATTTCTTATACGACAGGACTGGGAACTCTTCGGCAAAGAAGGTCGAAACGGCGGCGATGAGGCCGACGGTCGTCGTGAAGCAGGTCAGCGTGACCATGACAGCCAAAAAGGCCATGCCGACAGTCCCGAAAATCTGGAATGATGTCTGGGATAACACATAGGCGCCGAGATTGACACTGGCGTCTTCATAGACCGACTGGGGAATAGGAAAATGATTGCCCAAGAGGGCCAGTCCCAGATAGAGCCCGCCCATGAGGACGGCGACGGCAGCACCGGCCATCCAGACGCTGGCAACGTGTTCCTTTTCCGACGCGAAGTGGATCCGCTTCATGGCACCCAGGGCGATGATGCAAAAGGCAAAGGAGGCCAGGGTGTCGACGGTGTTATAGCCTTCGACGAAGCCGTTGCCGAAAGCCGAAGCGGCGTATTTCCCCATAGGAGCTGCTGTAGACGGCGTCGTATAGGCGACCATGCCGACGATGATGAGCAGGACGATCATGATAGCAAAGATAGGCGTCAATACCTTGCCGACGCGGTCCAGGAGTTTCGACGGCGTAATCGACAGCCACCAGGCGCAGATGAAATAGAGCGTCGTGAAGATGGCCAGCGGCAGCATGCCATCGCCCGTGATGGGCAGGATACCAATAGAAAAGGACGTCGCCGCCGTCCGCGGGATGGCCATGAGGGGCCCGATGGCCAGATACATGAGCGTCAGGATGACCAGCGAAAAGAGCGGCGAAATCTTATGGTTCATTTCCGCCCGGAAACCGCCGGGGTTGAAGGTCCCCATGATGACGGCAATGACGGGCATACCGATGCCGGACAGGAGAAATCCCAGGACGGCCGGCATGAACGACGAACCTGCCTGAAAACCTAAAGAAGGCGGGAAAATAAGGTTCCCCGCCCCGAAAAACATGCCGAACAACAGCAATCCGACTTGTGCACCATTTTTTAACATGAGCAGATAACACTTCCTTTACAATTTTAATTTATTCCTGTAAATCTTTATTGTTACATTGTAAATTTTTAAGTGGTTTCTGTCAATATCTGCTATTATAAAAAGTTAAACGATTTATTTTACGATGACCTTGGCTACAGCCTGAGCGACCAGGCGTTCCCCGTCCGGTTCGGCCTGGAGCATGTTGAGATACATGCAGGACAACTGGGATTCAACATAATTCTTGAAGTAATTGAACTTCGCACCCTGGCTGTCGCCATCGCTCATGCCGTACTGCTGGACAGCTATTTTCTTGAGCAGGGCCGACGTCTTCTGGCCGGCTGGTGAGCTGAGTACCCAGTCATGGTCACCGAGATGAACGATATAGCCTTCCTGACTGTGCGGCGATGGCAGGCCATTGCCCATCTTGTTGAGGACGCCATAAGCGACGGGGGCTTTCTGAGCCATGAGAGACGCGGCTTTCAGCCAAGCTACGACGTCTGCTTCCCCTTTAGCATCATTCGGGGCCCCATGGGCACAGGCCTGAGCGACGACGACATCCGGCAGCAGGCTGCGGTACATCGATTCAGCGATGGAAATGACATGATGTGCCCCCTGGCCGGCAATCGTATATTCCTTCAGGGATGAACCGTCGGGCTGCCACTGGAAGACGAAGGGTTTCATGATATCGTGAAGCAGCTGGCCGGCTAAGGCCGTGTCCGTGTGGACGTCATAACAGAAGACGTCTTCATACGTATGGATGACTTGAATTTCGTCTTCATGCTGGTCCTGCCCTTCGGCGTCCTCTTCAACCTGCCACTGGTCCTCATCGTCCTGGCCAAGCTGGATTTCATCACGTCTGCCATGCTGGCCAAGAAACGGAAATACATCATCCTCCTGGCCGTCATCACGCCGACGACAGACATCCTGTCCCAGTGCCTCCTGGCCCTGCCCATGATCGCCCTCCTGGAAATCAGCCGCCTCATCATCCGCTATGGCCTGCATCGGTAAGGGTTCGTGGCTAGTGGTTCGTGGCTAGTGGCTCGTGGTTCGTGGCTCGTGGTCCGTAGGAGGTTGTCTTTATAGTTTGCAGTACGGAGCTTGTAGGGGTCGCCACGTGGGCGACCTGTTAGGAATTGGGATAATTCTTCTAGCAAACGGGTCGGGAAATCGTACATATCCCAGAGCGGGCGCCCCACGTGGGAGCCCCTACAAGAAAAAGGGCTTGTCGTCGTGCGACAGCGCCTTTTTTGTGCTATACTAACGACGTACGTCATTTTGACGAATTTAGGGTAAAGAGGAATGACAGCATGGAAAAGAATTTTGACATCAATCAGCAGGGCTACAGCATCCGCTGCAAGCTGCTCATCAATGATAATGATAAACAGACGCGCACTTTCGACAATGTCGTCATCGTCACGCACGGCTTCGGCAGCCACAAGGACACGGCCGGGACGGTCCATTTCGCTGAACACTTGACGAGCAAATACAAGAACTACGCCGTCATCGCCTTCGACTGGCCCTGCCACGGCGCCGACGCCCGCAAGAAGTTATCCCTCCCGGAATGCATGAACTATCTGACCTGGGTCGTCGACTACGCCAAGACCGAGCTCCAGGCCAAACACATCTACAACTATTCGACGAGTTTCGGCGCTTACATCACCCTGCGCTACCTCATCGAAAAGGGCAATCCCTTCCAGAAAATCGCCCTGCGCAGCCCAGGCGTCAACATGTATGAAAGCATGAGCAACCATGTCTCCGACGAAGGCTTTGCCAAGCTGAAGAAGGGCAAGGAAATCCAGGTCGGTTTCGAACGCAAGATGAAAATCGACCAGGCATTTATGGATGATTTGAAGAGCTTCGATGTCCGTGACCACGAATACTTCGATTTTGCCGAAGATATCCTCATCCTCCACGGCACGAAGGATGAAATGATTCCCATCGACCTCGTCCGGGAATTCGCTGAAAACAACGTCATCGAATTCGTTCCCGTCGAAGGGGCCAACCACCCCTTCCAGAACCCGAACCACATGGCCCTGGCCATCCACAAGATCATCGAATTCTTCCATGACGACAAGGCCTGATGGTGCCACCGCCGTTCCTAGAACGAGCCGCCACCGCCGCCGTGGTCGTCGTCGCTGCAGTCAGCGTCACTGTCGAAATCAGGCAGGTCATCATCGGCCGGACGGGCCTTGGCAATGTGCTGGACGGTCATGAAGACGAACGTATCGCTGCTGTCGGTCAGATGGAAACTGCCGGCGTCGACATAGGCATCAGCCGCCGCGGCTTGGCGGACATTGCTCATCCGGCTGATGAGATAGGCCCGGAAAGCCACGCCGCCACCCACAGCCAGGACGAGGGCCACGACCAGGGCCAGGGGGCTGAAGGCATCGGCCGGGTCATAGGCCTTGCCCTTTTCCTGGTAATAAGCCAATAGTTTTGCCGACGACTGGCCATAGGCCTCGAAGGCTTTCGCATAATGACCGTCCTTCAAGGCCGGCAGGAAGGCATCCTTGAGATAAGGGATGCCTTTTTTATTGCTGATTTTCTCCTTCATGGCCTTGTCTGTCGCAACATACCAGTCATGGCGGTCCATGGCCAGGAGCAGGACCATATTGCCGTTCTGGCCGTCCTTATAGTCCCGGTCCAGGAGCTGATTGGCATAGGTTCCGGCCTTGACGCCCTTCGTCGAGGCGACGGTGACTACAGCGACGCGTACACCATATCTTGCTTCTGTATACTGCAAGACGGCCGTCACTTCAGCCTGTTCTGCCGGCGTGAGTAGATGGGCGCCGTCGGACAGGCTCGGCGCTGCCGCTGCGGCACCAGCCGTCGTCAGGACCACGACAACTATGGCAAGGATTGTTTCTTTCAACCATTTCCACATCGTACTCACTCCCTTCATAACAGGCCCGACCAGACCATGACGAATTTCACCAGGAAATACAGGATTGGTACCAGGACGGCGGCCAGGGCCGCGCCGTATTCATAGGACTTGGCCTTGTCATACCGCAGGGAACCGACCATCCTGCCAGTCTGGCCATTCATCATGAAGGTGTAGGCTTTGCCGTCATAGCGCGTCGTCAAGATCCAGACCGGCGCCATGGCGTATTCCACGGTCCCTTCGTCTTTATGGACGACGCCGTCTTCAAATGTCCGGCGCTGATGATTGTCGACTGTCTCTTCCAACATGGCGAAGGCACTCTGCGACAGCCGTTCATCGGCCCTGGGGACGGCAGCGTCGGCGTCGACGTCGTATTTATCGGCCAAGTAACCGGCGAAATAGGCCGGACTGAACGGGACCATTTCGCCGTAGTCAAAGGGCTCGATGCTTTCCATATATGTATCGTCCATCTTCTGGCTGCCGTCGACAGGGATGCGATGGAAGGCCAGAGAGCCCGTCCGGTCACAGTGGTAGATGCTGGTTTCGATAATCGTTTCGTCCGGCGTCTCAAAGACGGCATCGTCTTCGGCCCGGAAAGCTGCCGACGCCGTGACCTGGGCATGGAAGAGCCAGAACGGAACGTACATGGGCTGGATGGCTTCGACGCGGTTGTCAGCCGTAAAGGCCTTAGGCAGGAGCCAGCGCCCTTGATAGAACTTCTTCAGCGCCGCTACGGCTTCGTCTTTCGTCTTTTTGAAAGGAATGACGTAATCGGGCTTGAGCATCCCTGAAAAGCGGCTGGGAATGAGAGTCGGATTGCCGCAGTAACAGCACTCTGTGGCCATGGTATTCTCATCGCAGACGATTTCGGCGCCACACGACGAACACGTGTAGGTCTGTAAATGAGCCGCTTCGTCGTCGCTCCAATCCTGGCCTGCCGCTTCCGTCTTCCAACGGACCTTGCGGGCCGCATCAGCTTCGGCAGCCCGCGCTTCTTTCTGGGCATAGATGGCTTCCAGGGTCTGGACGTCGAACTTCGTATCGCAATAGTCACAAGTGACGGTCTTGTCTTTCGGCTTGAATTGCAGCGGTGCGCCACAGTTCGGGCATTGATAGCTGACCGATGTATCCGCCATGACCCTCACCTTACCTTTCCGGCTTCTTTGCACCGCAGTTCATACAGAAATTCCCCGTATTGACAGTCCTGCAGGACGGGCAGGTCCAGTTGGCCGGAACCTGGGGCCGCGGCGCGCCGCAATTGCTGCAGAAGTTGCCCGTATTCCCGGCCTGGCCGCATTTCGGGCAGGTCCAGGCAGCGGCGGCCTGCGGTTTGGGACGGCCGCAGGCCGTGCAGAAGTTCCCCGTGTTGCCGGCCTGACCGCAGGCACAAGTCCAGCTGCCGGCCGGCGCAGCCTGCGGCATCGGCGAAGGCGCCTGGGCCGCCTGGCGGGCTGCCAGTTCCTGGGCCAGGCCGGCGCCGGCCTGATTGGCCATATTCATGCCCATATAGCCCATGGCAGCACCCATGCCGCCTTCATTGGCTGCAGCCGTGCGCATGGAATCGGCCGTCGCATCGACGAGGGTCCCCAGGCCGATATCGGGCCGAGACATGGTCAAGCCCATCTGAGCTTTCTGAATCTTTTCTTCGTCTTCTTCATTGGCTTTGACACTGTTGATGCCGATAGATACGATTTCGATGCCCCGCAGGTCGCGCCATTTCGGCGACAGGACTTCATTCAGGGCCTGAGCCAGTTCCGGCGTATGGCCGGGCAGCTGGGAATAGTCGATGTGCAAGGCTGAAATCCTGGCAAAGGCCGGCTGCAGGGCCGTCAAGAGTTCCGATTTGAGCTGACTGTCCAGGCGGCTCCGTTCGTAGACGTCGACGTCATTGCCGGCCACGTTCGTATAGAACAGGATGGGATTGACGATGCGGTAGCTGTATTCACCGAAGCAGCGCAGGCGCATGAGCAGGGCCAGTCCCGTCGTATCGTCATAAGACTTGAAGGGCACTTCACTGGGCGTACCGTATTTATTGCCGATGATTTCCTTAAGGTTGACATAGTAGACGCGCTGGTCCTTGCCCGTATCGCCGCCAAAGGCAAAGCGTTCCTTCATCTGGCGGACGAGCAGGCGGAACGATTCGCCCAGGTCACCGGCATAGTCGCCGTCGAAGATAGACGCTTCCGTCGACGCATCGTATGTATATTCGCCCGGTTCAGCGCAGACTTCGACGATTTTTCCCGATTCGACGATGAGCATGCACTGGCCGTTGTTGACGGCAATGCGCGAGCCGTTGGAAATGATATTGTCTTCGCCGTCCGTATTGCCGCTGCGGCCATGACGGCTGGTCCGTTTCTGACCTTTGGCCATCAAGATATTTTCATTCAGGCTGTCACAGTAAAAAAACTCTTTCCACTGGTCGGCCAGGACGCCGCCGACAGAACCGATAGCTGCTTTGATCAAACCCATGAAGAATCCCTCCCATTATATAATATGATAAGATGTCTATTTTTCGTCTTTCTTCTGCCAGAGGCGGCTGCCAAAGAGACCCGCTGCCAGCAGACAGACCATGATACCGGCTACGATGAGGCCGTGCGGATTGAAGTGGATGAGGTCGTAACCCAGCCAGACTTCCATACAGACGGCCAGGAACTTGCCGGTCATCGTCGCCGCCGCATGTTCGCCGAAGCGGACACGGCTCAGGGCACAAAGGGCGGTGACGACGAAATTCGGAGAATAGGGAATGGCCCGGAAGAAAAAGATAAGCCGGAAATCGATACCGCGGTTCAGCTTGGACAGCCAGCGGCTCTTATCGACCAGGACCTGTGCCTTGCGCCGGAAGACATAGCGCATGATGACAAAGGCCAGGATATTGCCGATGACCTGACCAGCCCAGGAAATGAGGATGCCCGGCAGGAGGCCGAACAAGATGCCATTGACCGTGACGAACTGGACCGACGGCAGGCCGGTCATGTTGGTCAGGACGATGAGCAGGATCATGAGGACCACGGCAATACTGCCAAAAGAAGAAATATACGACGTCAGCCCCGGAATATCATGACTCACCGTCAGCTGCCATAACGTGCTGTAAAACGAAGGAATGGCCCAGTGGATCGCCAAAAACAAGGCCACGATCAGCCCCAGCGTCAAAGGCTTCATCAAATTCGCAATCATCGATCGATTCATCATTGTCTCACTTTCTTGAAAAGTACTCATAAATCCAAGGTGACCCCAACGGGCCGCCTTTCAGGACGGCCCCTACGGCCCACTAGCCACTAGCCACTAGCCACTAGCCACTAGCC
>NZ_JBBMEU010000068.1:0-11334 GCF_040096415.1 Megasphaera intestinihominis | reverse complement strand
CGGAGTTGTTGGAGATGTTCACGGATTGATCTTTCAGTCTACACTATAAAAGTTTACACATAAGAGTTGACACTACCTATAGAACATACAGGGTATAATGATATATAAATATTTTTATAAAAGGTATATGTGATTAAAAAAGGGATTTCTCCATTTGGATAGGGAATATATTATGGCCTCTGAGATTCAAACTATAAAAAAATCTGTATTAATAAAATGTGCTACTTATATAGAACAATCTCTTATCCCGGTTTTTCAAAAGGAAAACTGGGAAGTTTTCCTTTTAGGAAAGAAAAAGACCGATTTCTGCAATGTAACAGCGTATGATTGCAAATCAGATAGGGATGCTTTGCAACAAGTCCTTTCAGTATATCACTTTGATTTGATTGTTTATGACTTGCGGGAAAAAATAGGCATTCAGTCTATTGCATGCTTGGAAGAGTTTTTGCAAGTCGCTTCTACTAGGAGTCAGGGGAAGATACTATTCTTGTCCGGGGCAGACGTTTTAGAGAAAAAGAGAATACCGGCTATAGAAACTACCTTTGTACAGACTGAGAGTAAAGAAGGAAAGTTGCTATCGCGTTTAGAAGCATTGGCGCTGAGTTGGAAACAACAAGGCCTTCATATTACTATACTACGGTTTCCTGATATCTATGGAACGGGAATGGAACGAAAGGATAACTTTATTTCTCAATATCTTTATGCTTGTGCTGAAAATAAAAGTGTACCTTTATATAGGTCAGATGAGAAGCGGGATTTTTTGTCATCTCAAGATGTGGCATATGCCATTTTTCAAACATATGAACGCGGTTATATAGGCGATTATTTGCATTTTGCTTCAGGAAAGCCTTTGACGTATGATGATTTTTATCATATCGTTTGGGAAAATATGGATAAAGAACCTAAAATCGATTCCCATAAACAGGGACATTTTGCACAGGCTATCCTTGATCCGGAACAGGCTAGGAAACAAATTGGTTGGAAGGCTCGGCACAGTTTGGCAGAAAATATAGCTGATGTGTATCGTGATGTTACTCATACGCTTCTCTTCGAAGAAAAGCGTCGACAAAAAGAAAGACAAGAACAACGAGATAAGAAGATAAAAGAACGGATTATGCCTTATGCAGAAAATGTTATCGGAGCCTTGCTGATGTTGTGGCTTATGCAGATTCAAGGTGGAAGTTCTGTTAATCCAATTGTGCCTTTTGACTTTAATTTCTTATATATTGCCGTTATGGGGCTTTTATATGGACGACGTCAAGCTTTTTTGGCAGTGTTTTTTTCATATCTCATTCTCCTAGTATTGAGCTTCGGTAATCTGGGGTTTGGACTTATTGCTGTTATGTACCAGCCAGCAGAATTGCTCCATTTTCTATCGTATTTGGCTATGGGGGTTATTACTGGGTATATTTCTGAACAGTCAAAATTTCGTGATGATGAGAATCGATGGCAGCATTTGCATGACCAGGAACGATATCGTTTTTTATGCCATATGTTTAAAGCTAATGTTAACATCAAGGATAAGATGTATCGGCAGATTGTTAATTCTCAAGATAGCATCGGCCGTATCTATCGTATTGTCAGCACGTTGGATTCTGTTGAACCGGAAAATATATATAACAAGACAGCATTAGTAACGGCGGAGGTTCTCGATGTATCGCAAATTATCATTTATAGCGTGGGTCGAGATAGTGCCTATCTGCGTCAAAAGGTACGCATTGGGGACATGACGGAAGGAGAACCGCATTCGTTGCGCATTGATGATTATCCGTATCTTCAACAAATGATGAAAGAACATAATCTTTTTATCAATCGGGATCTCATTAAGGGCCTTCCTGACTTAGCGGCTCCTATTATTTATGAAGGCCGAGTTATTGCTGTTATCCAGGTTTACCAGATGGATTTTGATAAATGGAGCACTTTTGAATTAAATCTAATGGCAGTTACCAGCCGTTTAGTATCGACATCATTGGCTCGAGCTTATACATGGGAACAGGAAATGATGGAACGTCGTTATATTCCGGGAACGCGGATCCTCAAGGAAAAAGAATTTGTTCATATCATTGAAGAACTCCGGGAACGCCATCAAATGCAGAAGGGATATTCTGTTACGATTGCTAGGATAGACTTGCCAGGCATGACTTATAAGCAAATCGACCAGCGTCTTGGCAACCAGATACGTCTGGAAGATTACATGGGGATTCTGGGGGACTCAGTATGGATTATGTTTACTGATGTGAATAAACAGACCTTGGCATTGATACAGAAGCGTCTGGCCCAAGGCGGGGTGCTCATTTCAGAGGCTAAGGAGGTAATATGATGATTCTTGTCATGCTGGCGGCCTTGTATATCGTAATAGCCTTAGCCTTTGAAATCGTAATTTCTCGTTACTATGGTATCGTTCAAGCTGCGATAGAAATGAGCCTGATAGTACTTTTACCAGGATTCGGTTTTTTCCTCTTATTATTCCTCCATCTGGACATATTCCTTTTTAATCTGAGAAAAGGAAGCATCGAGCCGGAAAAAGACGAAGAGGAAGTATTTTCTTTACAGGATAGAGGCTATAATGCAGAGATTATTCCCATGAATGATCTTTTCCTTCTTGAGGATGCCAAAATGAAGAGGAAATATTTTACTGATGCTATTCGACAGGACATGGTAAGCAATCAGAATATCCTACATAAAGCGGTTTATGATGAAGACCGCGAGATTGCTTATTTTGCGGTATCCTTGATGACTGCAAAATTGCAAGCACTTAGCAATGAATTATTTCATCTTGAACAGAAGCTGAAAAAAAGTCCGGAAAATATTCCTCTTTTGAAAGAATATGCTGCAAAATTAAAATTATTTCTCGACAGCGGATGCGAAGAACAAATGACGAAAAATAAACAACAACGCTCGTATATATCAGCCTTGGCAGTATTGAATCAACAGTTTCCAGACCAAACCATTTACTATGTGGAGCGGATTAATATGCTCATTATTTGCGGCCAGTTGGAAGAAGCCCGTAAAGCTTGTCAGGAATTTTCTGCCCAACATGCAGACAAGGAAGAACCTATATTGATGGAGATAAAATTATACCAAGCGTTGCATGATGCTAAAAAGTTGCAAGAGCGGGTACAGGCGTTGAAGGCATTACCGAAGCGGCTATCACCTGAAGCATTGCGGATTATCCGGTTTTGGGATAAGGAGGTCGTTCATGCATAGAAACGATGCTTTTTGGATTATTGTCATTGTTTTATTCCTCGGCGTATTTTTCCAATATAACCGCATGGATGGCTTTTTGCATCTGTTTAGCGTTGCGAATACTGCGATAAGTTCAGTACAAAGAAGCGACGAACCTTGGAGCCAGGCAGATACGGTAACGCCAGATACATATATTGTTATTTATGATCCTAGTAGTGTAGAGAGTATGTTTTTACGGCATGAAACAGAACGGATGCTCAAAGAAAAGAAAATGAGATTCCAGAGTATTCGTCATGACCAGCCCATTACGATGAATATGTCAACGATTCGAGGCATTATCCTGTCTACTGGTGAACTGGAAAAAATTGTTTCTTTGCCAGCTGTCTTTTCGTATGTTGAACAAGGTGGTACGGCTGTTGTTTTAACGCGATTAAGCCAAAGCCCGGATAAGCCTATACGCCCGGATATACTTTCTAAATTAGGTGTTAGTCGTTGGGATTCCAGGAGTTCATCGGCCACGGCCTTTGGCCTTACTATGAATACTGATTTTTTAGCGGGTAGTAAGGGAATTCAGGTTGAAGGAGATTATCATTATGAAACGATCGTCGATTCATTGCTCCTTTCCGATGATGCCGTTGTCCATGTTAGCGATAATAGCGGCTCCATACCGTTGATTTGGCAAAAAAATTATGGCAAAGGTACGTTCTATATCTATAATGGGTCTGCTCGCTCTGATAAAACAAACCGTGGCTTTTTGATGAGCTTTTTAGCTCATTGTGGAGACGATGTTATTTATCCCGTTGTTGGCTGTAAGTTGTTTTATATTGATGATTTCCCATCACCTATACCTGAAGGCTATCATGAAAAAATCCGCAGTGAATATAATATGACGACCCGTGACTTTTACAGCCGAGTCTGGTGGCCATATATGAAAGATATAAGTAAAAGTGAACATTTAAAATATACAGGAGTCATCATTGAAAGCTACGGGGATCAGGTAAAAGGCCCATTTAAACCGGTTGATGAACAAGAAGGGCGGAATGCACTCCTTACATATGGTACTGATCTTCTTTATATGGGAGGAGAACTGGGAATACATGGCTATAATCATCAGCCTTTGGTTCCGCCGGGATATCAAAACGATGAACCGGATTATGTACCTTGGCAGAATGAAGACGATATGGAAGAAGCCCTTACGGAAATCAACCGTTATGTCCATGAAGCATTCCCTAAGTATAAATTCCGGGCTTATGTACCGCCTTCTAATATTTTAAGTCCCCAAGGGCGAGAGGCCATTTTAGAATCCCTTCCAGACATTCGGATCCTTTCTTCTTTATATGATGGATCGGCTGAAGAGGAAGCTTATTATCAAGAGTTTCAGCGTGAAGAAAATGGGGTTTATGATATTCCACGCATCACTGCCGGGTATAATCCTACGGGACTCGATTTATATTTTGAATGTACTGTGATTACCTCTATCGGTGTTTTTAATCATTTTGTCCACCCTGATGAATTATTTTATGAAGAAAGCAAGGATAAGACTTGGCATATGATGAAAGAAGGCCTCCAAGAATTCCTGAAGCAAATCGACAGCCGTTATGGATGGCTGACAGCCGTTACGGCCTCGGAAAGCCTGCCGTATTTTGATAGTTATTTTAATTTAGATTACCGAGTCCTGCGGAAGCCTGATGAATTAGAAATTCATTGTTGGAACTATACCCATGAGGCATCGTTCCTGTTGAGGTCGACGAAAGAAGTGGCCTCTTCTAAGGACTGTCATGTACAGAAAATAGGTGATGAAATGTATTTTGTAAAGATAACGGGACCAGAAGCTCATATATATTGGAAAGGAAGTTCACTATGAAAATCTGTTTGTTGACAGAAGGCTCGTACCCATATGTTGTTGGTGGAGTATCTTCGTGGGTACAGATGCTCATGACGGGCTTACCGGAGTTTGAATTCACTGTTTATGCTGTAGGTGCCGAAGAAAAAGATCGGGGGAAGTTTAAATATACTTTGCCCAATAATTGCACGGAAATCCAGGAAGAGTTCCTGGATAAAATTCTAGCCCTGCGCTCCCCGGGGATGCAGGAAAATATTTTGAATAATCAACAGCGGCAGGTTTTGTTAGAACTTGTTCGCGGTGACAGTCCGATCGATATGGCCGGACTCGTGGATATTTTCCGTTCTTGTACTTGGAAGAACCCCTTGGATATTTTTATGTCCTCTGATTTTTTCGAGGTCATTCGCCGTGTATACCGGGAACGCTATGATTATTTGCCGTTTACTGATTTTTTTTGGACATTGCGTTCTATGCTGTTGCCATTATTCTATCTTGTGCAACGGGATTTGCCAGAAGCAGATATCTATCATAGTGTAGCTACTGGCTACTGTGGCATCATTGGTTCTATGGCAGCTGAAGTATATCATAAACCATTTATCTTGACGGAACATGGTATTTATTGTCGGGAACGGGAAGCTGAAATCATAAAAAGTGACTGGGCTAAAGGGGATTTCAAGATTATATGGAGTAATTATTTTTATAATCTGGCTAAGATTGCTTATAAACGAGCCAGCAAGGTTTATACATTGTTTGAGCATAATGCTCGGATTGAAGCCGATTTAGGCTGTGATCCGCAGAAGATTCATGTTGTTCCCAATGGGATTCATATGGAAAGATTTTCTGGCATTCCTAAATTGAAAGACCATGGAGGAACCATTAATATTGGGGCTGTAGTTCGGATAGTACCCATCAAAGACATCCTTACGCTGATTCGGTCTTTTTTTCTAGTTCATCAGGAGATGCCGGATACTTATCTGTATATTATGGGGAATATGGAAGAAGACCCGGAATATGTGGTAACTTGTAAGCGAACAACACAGCTTCTTAATTTAGAATCTGCTGTAGAATTTACCGGTACGGTACAGGTAACGGAATATATGCCGAAAATGGACATTATCGTTCAATCGAGCATCAGCGAGGGACAGCCACTGTCGGTATTGGAAGCCTTTGCAGCTCATCGTCCCGTTATTGCGACAGATGTGGGCTGTTGCCGGGAATTAATATATGGTGATAGTACGGATAGCTTGGGGATTGCTGGGGCTGTCGTACCGCCGATGGATTTCAATTCCATGGCCCGGGAAATTTTACGTCTGGCTAGGGATTTCGAATTGCGCTTTCAAATGGCTGAAGTTGGCTATGAACGAACAAAGCGTAATTATACGTATGAACAATTTATTGACTCTTATCGGAATATTTATTTACAGGAAGGGAAAGCAAAATGGCTGGTGTAGGATTTGAGTTAAAAAAATTATTCCGCGCTCGTACAGTGGCTGGTTATCTCAAGGCTTATTCTTTTTCTGCACTGATTACGACGGGACCATTTATCCTGCTTACGGGAATGGTATTGGTTGTACAGCTTTTGTTTCTTTGGTTTCAAGTTCCCAGCTATGAAAATGATATTTTTGTAGCCTCTACGGTGTATGCCTTTATTTTTTCTCAAATTTTCTCATCTGGATTTGTCAAAGTTGTAACTCGTTATTTGTCTGACTGCATATCTACGGATAATTATAATGATTTAACGGCTTCCTGTTTTGGTCTCATCGCTATTCTCTTGTTTTTAGGTAGTATTATAGCTGCTATTTTTTTATGGAATTCTCCTCTTTTATTCGGGGAAAAGCTAGGTGCTTATTTATTTTTTTCCTTATTGATGATCATTGAGGCTGAAAGTCTCTATTTGACAGCGGTAAAAAAATTTAAGCCTCTTATTTGGGGATTTGCCATAGGGGTGTCTCTAAGCATAGTGAGTATCTATTTCATGTTAAAATACTTGACGCTGCAACCGACAATCGCTGCCTTTTTGGGTATCACAGGGGGGTTGACTGTTATTTCAGGCTTCTTTATGATTCAAATCATCCGTTTTTTCGGGATGCCTCGTAAAGGACGTCATTTTGCTTTTTTGCCTTACTTTGACAGAGAATGGCGGCTTTTCCTTTATGCGATTTTGTTTTCGGGAGGAATATTCCTGCCTAATATTATTATTTGGACAAGTCCTAGCTGGGGGGTAACGGTAGCCGGGACTTATCGCTATGCTCCTCTGTATGACATTGTTACTTTCTATGCGTTTTTATCAATGCTGCCAATGATGATTATTTTTGTTGTCTATATGGAAACCCGGTTCTATGAAACTTATTTCAATTACTTTCAAGCCATTACCCGGAAGGGAAATTTTAATGATATTGAAGCTATGCGAAAGACAATGGTTCATACCTTGTGGTTTGAGTTGCGCAGCTCCATGGAATTTCAATTTTTATTTACGATATTGTTTCTGTCTTGCGGGACGTACATATTGTCCTGGGTCCATATTGAAACCCAAGCGGTTAATATGTTTGATGTCCTGCTCATGGCGGTTTACTTTGTGGGTGTTTTTCAAATCTTGGGAGTTATCCTGGAATATTTTAATGCCCAGCGTCAGTTACTTCGTATTACTGTGGTATTTTTTCTGTTAAATGGGGGATTAAATATATTCGGGGTCCTCGTTTTAGGGGAAAGCAGCTACGGTTTTACTTTCTTTATTGCTATGGCTATTTCTCTGTTTTATGCTTGGAAACAACTTTACGCTTATATTATGAATATTAATTATTATATCTTTTGCGGCCAGCCAATGTTTTATCAGCAACACATTGGCTGGCTTACGTTGCTGGCCCGGCGTATGTATGGACCGACCGTGGATTGTTTAGATAAAGAGGATGGTTTTTATGAAACAGAGATTAAGTAGTGCCCCGTTTCGCTGCCTTATTTTGGGAATGGCTTGTACCGCTGTGAGTGTGAGTGTCCGGGCTTCTAATGCAGATACAATGCATGATATTTCTTCGGAATTTGCATCATTGCGCAATGCTCGTGACGAAATACAATATCGCCATCAAGCGGAAGCTGATGACAGGCAAGCCCATTGTGATTTAAAGACAGCTCATCATAATGCGGCCGAAGCTATAAAGAATTGGCGGGAAGCATCAAATAATCTGGCCGTAGCGAAGGAAAATGTTGTGACTTTAGCACAGAATCTGCAGCAGACGCAGCAAAATCTGGATGAAGCCAGGATTATCAGCGCTGAACGGACGAAAGAGGCTATTGCTGCTCAGCAAGCTGTAGCTGATTATGCTGATGGCCTTTATACCATGCAAGGTATAGTAAATGATAAGCGCAATGCCTACGAGTCATTAAACAGTCGAATGCAGACCGTGTCTCAAGAATATGAAGTGGCTATCCGTGATGCGAAAGCGGCGCAGCAGGCTCGGAATGAAGCCATCGTAGCCGCAGCCGTGGAATCGGTAGACTATGCTTTGAATCGTCTTGATGAAGCACAGCAGATAGCTGATGAACGAGAGGCGAACAGCGATAGCGATGTTGAAGCGATTGAAAGTTATTATGATGGACAATTGAATGATTTGAGTAATCAAGTGGAGGCTTCTAGTGATGACCTGGATGCGGCTCAAGAAGAACTTGATAATATGCAGGCATATATGGATGAACTTGTTGAGGCTCAAAATGAGGCAGAGCAGGCAGAAGCTGAAAGTCGTGAGAAAGTGGCTGATTATGAAGCCGATGTTATGAGCCTGTCTGACGATTTGAAGCAGGCTAAAAAAGATGAAATCGATACTGAAATTTATGTCCAAGAAAGCAAAGATTGGATGAACCGGGCTATTTCATTCGAAGGACAACTGATCATAGCAGCACAGCTGCAAGATTATGAATTGGAGCATTTCGGTGAAGGTGCCAGCTTTACAACGGGTGTTGACTACTACTACTGGAATGGCGACTATTCAGGGCATCAACTGTTTATTCCCATGACTTACGCACAACAGGGACGCGTACATGGGCGTAAGGTGGATTTTGGTGTTAGTACGGGCTATATTCGTTCTGATACAGGCGTATCCAATGGTAGTATTTCAGGTATGGTCGATACGCAGTTGGATGTTATGGTTCATAATGACCATCCTATTAACAGCGTGCGTTATCTGTGCAATTTTAATTTTCCTACAGGCCAACATAAATTTTATCAGAATGCAATTGTTCCTGAAGGCGTGGCTCCGTTTACTGATTTTGGGGCTGGTTTTGAATTTACGCCAGGGCTGGAAGTGATTCATCATTATAATGAGCAGGACAGTCTGACTGGGCGTATTCAATATACCTTTCGTGAAAGTTATGAATATTCTAAAGAAGTTAGCCATCGTGACGTATCGCCAGGTGATATTTTTTATCAAGGGCTTAAATATCAGCATATTGGGCCTAAAATGCAGTATTCGATTCAATTTCAACATGATTCCTACGCGCCGGCAAAGCAGGAAAGTATTTTTCGTGATGAATTTGGCTTATGGCATCCAGGAGATACCCAGCATTATACAGATGGAGATGAATGGGATATGCGCCTGTTCTATAACCGTTCAGTAACTCCGAAAGATGAATTATCATTATACACTATTCAAAATCTTACGGAAAAAATGAAAGGCTTTGCGTCTGAAGATTCTTATGCACATTATTATGGAGTTGGTTGGATGCATCATCTCAATAAACAACAAGAATATCATATTATGATGCATTTTAAAGATATATCATCGAGTACGGATCCGTTACATCTTGATCTCAATAATATAGGATATCGTCGGTATTCCCTGGCAGCTGGATATTCATGGCAGCGTTCATCGACTGAATCGATAAGTCTGGATATTGAACGGTATACTCGGCATAATGATGGAGCTAATAGTTATCAGGGCTGGGGGATTGTTGCCAGGTATAATAAGAGTTTGTAAAGGGATTATGCTTTTTAGGAGGTATTTATGATAAGAAAATTCGCAACTGCTGTACTTGTTCTGACGGGGCTGATTTCTATTTCTGGTTGTGTCGGTGCTGACCAGTCACAGACGCCAGAGACCCAAATGGTAAATTTAATAGGGGAAATACGGCAATACACTCAGAAAAAGGATCCTCGTTTTCAAATTCTTGGTAACGGGGCAACAGGTTTATTAGAAGAAACGCCTAATAATAGCGTTCATAATGTTGAAAAACTTATTACTTCTATGGACGGATTTTTAACGGAATCAGTATACTATGTACATGATGGACCGGACAGTGTGAAATCACAGTCCAAAGATTACATAACCTATTTAAAGGCTATGTTTGCTAAACCTAAAATGGCAGGTAAAGCAGTATGGACTTTAGATTATATAAAAGATGCGACGTTACAAGAAGATGATGAAAAAAGGGGACAGGCAGATGGGTATGTGAGTATGGCACTAGCCGGACAGAACCTGGACAGGATACCGGATAAAAAGGCACCGTTTTCCAATACGAAGGACATTAATCGGATACAAGATGCGGAGAACTTCTTGTTTCTGTTGAATCCGGGCTCCTTTTTAAAAAAAGAAGACTATTTAAATGCGCTTAGTAGAACAAGATATGATGTCCTTATTGTTGACTTATACTATGGTGATACGCCTCTTATGAAGAATGATGTGGATTTATTAAAGACAAAGCCACAGGGCGGAAAACGTTTAGTCTTGGCCTATATGAGTATAGGCGAAGCGGCTGATTACCGGCCTTACTGGAAAAATGAATGGAATACGACGAGGCCATCTTGGATTCAGGCCCCGAACCCGGATTGGCCGGGCAGCTTTAAAGTATGCTATTGGTCACCTCAGTGGAAACATATCCTTTATGGCAATAACCAGGCGTATTTAGATCAAATTATAAAAGCTGGATTTGATGGTGTTTTTCTCGATGTTATTGATGCTTGGCAGTATTTTGCTAATAAATGATTTTTTTTGACATAGAGTGCCAACATATGGATGAACGACGAACGATGAACGACGAATATATCGCCGCAGGCGATGATTCGCGACCTGTGAACAGCGATTTCGCTACAAAGCATTTCACGGGATTCCCACAACGGGCCGCCCTTTGGCCGGCCCCTACAGCGACATCTATGATGTCGCGGCGACCGGCGACCTGCGGCCTGCGTCAAGGATTTGAAAAAAATCCTTGACAATCTCTTTACACAGTAGTATACTGAATAAGCTGTCGGGGCAAGGCCCTGACACAGCAGGAGTTTCATCCTGCCGTGGTCTGCGCCATGCAGGCCGGGGTGATTG
>NZ_JBBMEU010000067.1:0-11441 GCF_040096415.1 Megasphaera intestinihominis | reverse complement strand
AAAGGTGGCGTCACGGCCATTGAACTGGCTTTCACGACGCCGCGGGCTCATGAAGTCATCGAAGCCCTTTCCAAGAAGTATGCCGATAATCCTGACGTCCTCATCGGCGCCGGTACGGTCCTCGATGCCATTACGGCCCGCATCGCCATCCTCGACGGCGCTCGGTTCATCGTATCGCCGGCCCTGGATGTAGAAACGATTAAGCTCTGTAACCGCTACCGCGTGGCCGTCATGCCGGGGACGACGACCCTCAACGGCGTCATTACAGCCCTGGAATACGGTGCTGACGTCATCAAGATTTTCCCTGGGGAAATCCTGGGCATGAAAGCCATTAAGGCCATCCATGGTCCCCTGCCGCAGGCTCCGCTCATGCCGACAGGCGGCGTCAATGTCGAAAACGCCGGTGACTGGATCAAAGCCGGCTGCGTCGCCGTCGGTGCCGGCGGTGCCCTCACTGGCGGCGGCAAGACGGCCGATGAAATCACGGCTACGGCCAAGAAATTCATCGCCGCCGTCCAGGCTGCCCGGAAGTAAAAATTTGATGTAATGTATTTGATGAAAGGCTCTCCTCATAGGAGAGCTGGCCGCCGAAGGCGGTCTGAGAGGTTGCTTTAAAAACGGGACTGGCGCATGAATGCCTATGTCATCATGCGCCAGTCTTTTTTCTTTAAGTTTGTACCTCTCGATGAATTTACGCGTTCACATAATTCGTTTAAATGGTGTGATGACATAAAAGAAAAACTCGATAATTAAGCCGCTCACAGTCGTGTAAATCAAAATAAATTAATTTACTGATGCTGGAAACAGTACTTTTTTTCTTCTGGAAATATATAATTTGTGCCCGTTTTGTGATAAGATGAAATTGAGAAAAGCAGGTATTGATGAAGTGTCGCCGCACACTCGTGACTTTAGTCATGAGTTAGGCGACATATAACATATGTCATTTTAAAATCGCAAATAAAACCTTGAAATCATTGAGCTTTCCAACTGCATATGTTATTATATATGCAGGAGGTGAGAATATGACAATAGAAACCCATCATGGTCGAGGATATGTCTATTGTTTACACTACCATATCGTTTGGTGTGTGAAGTACAGACATAAGGTACTGACACCAGAAATTGTCGGAGACCTTGTTCAGATACTAGAAAAAATAGCCAATGACAATGACTTCGAAATTTTGGAACTCAACACAGACACAGACCATGTACATATTCTCATAGACTGTTCCCCGCAGCACTTCATCCCAGACATAATGAAAGCTATTAAAGGCGTGTCTGCTCGACTGCTTATGAAAAAGTACGGTGATACGCTCAGAAAGAAGCTCTGGGGAGGGCATTTGTGGAACCCGTCTTATTTTATAACGACTGTTTCTGAGAACACAGAAGCACAAGTTAGGGAATACATCAAATCTCAAGGAAAAAAGGATTAAGAAATGAGGGCTTGGCGATGAAGATAATGACTACTTACAAAACCAAAATCAGAGATTCGCATAGTGCATTAGCTAACACCGTGGGAATCTATCGTCAAGCTGTAGACTTTCTTATTGGTGTGGCTTTAGAAGAATGGAATGCCCTCAAAGAAATCGAACGCTCTCTCGAAAAACAGAGGGCGATTGAGTGCGTAATTCATCATACTAAATCTAATCCTTGCCCAAAATACGATTTCGATTCCAGATTTGGCAAATTCCCAAGTTATCTTCGCCGTGCGGCTATCACCGAGGCTGTCGGCAAGGTGTCCTCCTACAAAAGCAACTATGCTAACTGGGAAGAAAATCCGCAAGGTAAAGAACCTGGGATTCCAGTTGCAGGGTATATCTACCCCGCTATGTATCGAGACAACTGCTTTGTTCGTATTGGCACATATACAGCAAGACTAAAAGTCTGGATTCGAAATACTTGGGATTGGCTGGATGTGCAGCTTCGTAAATCTGACGTTGACTATATCCAACGTCATTGTGCAACCCGCAAGGAGTGCGTACCGACTCTTCGTAGACGGGGGAAGAACTGGTATTTGGATTTTACCTTCGAGGAAAATGTCAAACTCGAAGACAAACCCATTGACCGTCAAATTATCATCGGAGTAGACCTTGGCATTAACAATGCTTGTACTTGTTCCGCTATGTTATCAGATGGCACTGTCATCGGCAGGAAGATTCTTTCCCTGCCGAGAGAAAAAGACTCTCTGGGGCATAAGCTGAACAAAATCAAGAAGGCACATCAGCATGGTGCGAGGAAAATGCCGAGGTTATGGGCAAAGGCAAAAGGCGTAAACCTTGACATTGCCCATAAGACGGCTCAGTTCATCGCTGATGTAGCTATGCTCTATTCCGCTGACGTAATTGTATTTGAACATCTCGACACTCAGGGTAAGAAGCGAGGCTCAAAGAAGCAGAAACTCCATCATTGGCGGGCACAAGCTGTGCAGCGTATCGTTGCCGACAAAACCCACCGTGATGGAGTTCGCGTCCGTCGTGTTTGTGCATGGAACACATCAAAACTCGCTTTCGACGGTTCTGGTGAGGTCGAGCGAGACGAACACAATTATTCGATGTGTACTTTCAAAACTGGCAAAAGGTATCATTGTGACCTGTCTGCCAGTTATAACATTGGTGCTCGGTATTTTATTCGAGAAATCCTAAAATCCTTGCCTGCGAAGGCAAGGTTGGGCATTGAGGCAAAAGTTCCTCAATGTACCAAGAGAACCACCTGCACCTTGTCTATGTTACTTAGTCTGAATGCGGAGCTTGTGGCGTAATGCCATCAAGTTATCTGAGTTCAGTGCCTTATCGTAGAAAGACAGTCCGCTGTCCTAAAGACAGCATGACACGAACTTAATCGTGTCGTTGGAAGCATCCGACTTTAGTCGGGTGAGGGTTCACTTTCAGAATGATGGAGTTGTTATGGAAAATTTGGAATTATTTGAAAAAGCGCCGAATGAAACGGTGCGGGAATACGCCTATCGCGTGTTGTATGAAAACATTATGTCTTTGAAGCTGCCGCCAGGTACGGCCATGTCTGAACAGGAACTGTCGGGAATCTTGCATGTCAGCCGGACACCGGTGCGGGAAGCCTTCATCCGCCTGTCGCAAAAGGGGCTGCTCGAAATTTTACCGCAGCGCGGGACCTTCGTATCTAAGATTCACACGGAACAGCTGGCAGAGTTCCGCTTTTTCCGGGTCACCTTGGAACGGGCTATCGTAGAATTGGCTTGCCAGGATTTTCCGGATCCGTGGCGGACGAAATTAGAATTCTGTATTTTCGAGCAGGGCAAATTCATCATCTCAAAAGATGCAGAAAAATTTTTCAAGAGTGATAATACCCTGCACTCTCTACTTTATGAAGGCTGTGGGAAACCGCATATCTGGCAGATTGTCCAAGAATCGAACCTGGATTATGCCCGGGCCCGCGTCCTCAACGTCAGCGATGCCGCAGAGCAGATGCATCTTCTCTACGAACAGCATAAAAGCATAGTCGGCGCTATCTTTGCCGGTAATACAGAACTGGCAAAACGCATCATGACCGAACACATTGACAAGGTCATGGGGGATGTAGAAGTGCTGAAAAAAGAATATCCAGAGTATTTCCGGTAAAGGTAAAGATAGTTTGTAGTTCAGAGTTTGTAGTTTGCAGAAGATGACTTTAAATTTTTTACCATTTGTTGCAAACTAAAAACTACAAACTTAAAACTCGAAAAGAGGCTGTCGCACATGCGACAGCCTCTTTTTTCACCTCCTGAAACTTTCCCGTTCTACGAGGTCGGCGCTGAATTCGGTGCGGACTGGGACGGAATCAGCTTCTTTTCCGGTCAGCTCGGTGACGATGTGGACGGCGGCATTGCACAGGCTGGTCAGTTTATTGTCCAGGCTGGTAATGGTCGGCGTGGCACATTGGGCCAGGATGGAGTTATTGCAGCCGATGACGGGGATGTTTTTTCCATGGCGTAAGGCGGCACGCTGGGCAGCGACGGCGAAGATGTCTTCTGATGTGACGATGGCGTCAAAGGGAATAGCCGCTTTGGCCAAGCGGTCAATGAGCGCTTCTGTATCTTCCAGGGTCCGGGGAATTTGCTGGATGAGTTCTGGCTTTTCCGTTAATCTCCATTCCCGGATTCCCTGGCGGAAACCGTCGAGCTTATGGCGGCCGCTGTAGGTGAGGGAATCGTAAATGTAGAGGATATCCTGACAGTTCTTGGCAGCCAAGGCGGCGACGACCATTTTCATGCCTTCCTTTTCATTGCAGACGACGCTGTACATATTAGGCTGATGGTAATCGCTGTTGATGGTGATGACCGGGATTTGCCGAGCTGTTTCACAGAGCTGGCGGACATCGGATTCAGAGGAAAAAGGTGTGCCGATGGTGATGATGGCGTCGACGTGTTTATCGGCCATGGCAGAAATATATTTGCCGTTATGGCCTGTATCGCTGCCTGTATTGGAGAGCATGACGTCGAAATGGTGCTTCCGCAGGCCATCTTCCAGCAGGGATACGGCATGGGCATAGAATATATCGGCCACATCCGTACAGATGACGCCGACGATTTTCATGGAATCGAGGCCTAAGCCCCGGGCAAAGGGATTGGGTTTATAGCCCATTTCTTTCATAACTTGAAGGACTTTCGCCCGTGTCTTTTCACTGACCCGTGTGCTGCCGTTGAGGACGCGGGAGACGGTGGCAATCGATACATTGCATTTCTGGGCGATGTCGTAAATGGTGATGTTCATGGCAATCGTTCCTCTTTGTGTAAAAAATCTGAATTGCTTACATTATAGCATACTTTTTTGGGGGAAAAGACGAGTTTTCAGAAATTTGAAATGTAAGCGCTTAACCATACAGAATAGGAAAACGGGAAAATCTAGTCACAAAAGGAATAATAAAACGAGATTTCATTTCATATTTATGAGTTAAAAGCATGGAAAATGATTAATTTTTCAAAATCAATACGGAAAAATCATATTGCGTTGACACTTAGGTAATGACATGGTATTCTTTCGGTGAAGATAAATGTAAGAGCTTACAATTAAAATTACAACATGACCGATAAAATTAGCGGCCTTATATTGGGAGGAGACGGACATAATGAAACAATTCATGGACAAAGACTTTTTATTGGATACGGCTACGGCCAAGCATTTATTCCACGATTATGCAGAACATATGCCGATCATTGATTACCACTGCCATATTTCTCCGCAGGAAATCGCAGAAGATCACCATTTCCGCAGCATTACCGAAGTATGGCTCGGTGGTGACCACTATAAATGGCGCCTCATTCGTTCCAATGGGACACCGGAAGAAAAGGTTACCGGGACAGAATCGACAGATTTGGAAAAATTCGTCGAATATGCGAAAGCTCTTTCACGAGCTATTGGCAATCCGCTGTATCATTGGAGTCATTTGGAACTGCAGCGCTATTTTGGCATTACCGAACCGCTGACGGAAAAGAATGCCGAAGACATCTTTAATCGCTGCAATGCCAAGTTGCAGGAAAAAGGCATGGGCGTCCAGGGCTTGATCGAACAGTCAAATGTTAAAGTCATCTGCACGACTGATGACCCGGCCGATGATTTGAAATGGCATCAGAAGCTGAAAGAAGAAAAGACATGCAGTGCCAAGGTATATCCGGCTATGCGTCCGGACAAGCTGATGAACGTCGACAAAGCCGGTTATGCCGATTACATGGCCAGCCTCGGTCAGGCTGCCGGCGTTGAAATCAAGACTTTTGCCGATATCCGCAAAGCCATGAACAAGCGCATCGCCTTCTTTGAAGAAATGGGCTGCCGCGCTACAGACCATGCACTGGAATATGTTTTCTGCCGCGAAGCCGATGAAGCGACTGTCGATGCTATCATTGCCAAAGCCTTGAAAGGCGAAAGCATCAGTAAAGAAGAAACGGAAGCCTATAAGACGGCTGTCCTCACCTACCTGGCTGGTGAATATTACAAACGCGGCTGGGTCATGCAGCTCCACTTCGCTACCCTGCGCGATCTCAATTCGGAAATGTACCGAAAGTTAGGACCGGATACGGGCTTTGACAGTGTTGCCGAAGGGAATTGCTGCAAAGGCCTCATCGCCTTCCTGGATCATCTCAATGAACGTCATATTCTGCCGAAGATGATTCTCTATTCCGGGACGCCGAATGATAACGCCATGATCGGCACCATTATCGGCGCTTTCCAGGGTCCTGAAGCCCGCGGCAAGATTCAGCAGGGCGCTGCCTGGTGGTTCAATGATACGAAACAGGGCATGATCGACCAGATGACGAGTATTGCTAACTTGTCCGTCTTTGGCAACATCCTGGGGATGCTGACCGACTCCCGGTCCTTCTTATCCTATGCCCGTCATGAATATTATCGCCGAATCCTCTGCAACTGGATCGGCAATCTCGTCGAAAACGGCGAATATCCGAACGATGAAGACGCACTCCGTCAGCTCGTTGAAGATATCTGCTATAACAACGTAGCCAACTACTTCCAGTTCCAAATGTAAACGGAGGGTAAACGATGAAAAACGTCAGTGAACTTTATACAAAAGCCAAACATCCCGTCCGTATCTTACAGTTCGGAGAAGGCAATTTCCTGCGGGCCTTCGTCGATTACGCCGTCGATGTAGCTAATGAAGAAAATGGTTTTGATGGCAGCGTCGCTGTCATCATGCCCCGGTCGGGCAAGACGGACCGCTTTGCTAAACAGGATGATGTTTACACGGTCTGCCTGCGCGGCCAGCAGGATGGCAAAGTCTATAAAGAAAACCGGGTCATTACTTCCGTCCAGACCGTGCTCAGCGCCCGCGATGAATATGATGCGTTCATGGCCCTGGCTCATGAAGATTCGCTGGAATTCGTCGTATCGAATACGACGGAAGCCGGTATCACCTTTGATGAAAAGGATGCTTTTACAGATTGCCCGCCGTCGACTTTCCCGGCAAAATTGACCAAGTTCCTCTATGAACGCTATACCTTTTATAAAGGCGCTGCCGATAAAGGCCTGACCATGCTGCCGACGGAATTGAATGACAACAACGGTAAACTCCTTCGGGACTGCGTAAACCAATATGTATCCCTGTGGAAACTGGAAGCGTCTTTCCATTCCTGGCTCGACCAGCACTGCCAGTTCACGGATACCTTGGTCGACCGCATCGTCGTCGGCTATCCGGCTGATTCCATCGCGGCTCTGCAGGACGAACTGGGCTATGAAGACAGCCTGCTCGACCAGGCCGAACCTTTCTCCTTATGGGTTATCGGCGACCCGGCGCTGGCTTCGCGGCTGCCGTTAAACTCAAGTAAATTCCATGTTGAATTCACGGACCATATCCAGGCCTTTAAAGAACAAAAAGTGCGCATCCTCAACGGGGCTCATACGTCTATGGTCCTCGGTGCTTATCTGGCCGGTCTCGATTATGTCGGCCAGTGCATGGAAGACCCAGTCATCCGCAAGTCCCTGGACCAGACCGTCTTCGATGAAATCGTTCCGACCGTCCATTTGCCGGAAGAAAAGGCCGTTGCCTTTGCCAAGGCTGTTTATGAACGCTTTGAAAATCCTTTTGTCAAACACGCATTGCTCTCGATTTCCCTGAATTCCATTTCCAAGTGGAAAGCCCGCATCCTGCCGACCTTTAAAGACAGTCTGGCAGCGACGGGGAAACTTCCGAAATGGCTGACCTATTCCTTTGCCGCTTTCCTGGCTTTCTATCGGACGACCCAGGCTGGTGAACATTGTCTCATTGGCTCGCGGCCGGGCAATACTTATGAAATCCACGATGATGAAGATAAACTGGCCTTTGTCAAAGAACAGGCCGGCAAAACGACGGCTGATTACGTCAGGGCCATCATGGCACGCAGTGATTGGTGGGGCGAAGACCTGTCGGCTATCGACGGCTTTGCCGATGCCGTTACGGCTCATCTGGACCGCATGGCTGAAATCGGTGTCAAAGCCCACATTGCCGAATTGACGAAGGAGTAAACGATGAACGTATTCCAAATACACCCTCATGATAATGTCGCCGTAGCTGTCGACGCCGTTGCCAAAGGCAGCGTCGTCACGGCTGGCGGCAAGACTTTTACGGTCTGCCAGGACATCCCGGCAGGGCATAAAGTGGCCCTGCAGCCGATTGCCAAAGGCGAAGACGTCATCAAATACGGCTTTCCCATCGGGACGGCTAAAACGGATATCCCCGTCGGTGCCTGGGTCCATACGCAGAATGTCCAAAGTAAACTCGGTGATTTACTTCACTATACCTATGAACCGGAAAAAGCCGATCGTTCTCCCTGGAAAAGTGAAAAAAAATACGAATTTCAGGGCTATAAACGGAGCGATGGCAGTGCCGGCATCCGCAATGAAGTCTGGATCATCCCGACCGTCGGCTGTGTCAACAATATTGCCAGAGCCATTGAAACGGCGTCCCAGGCTTATAAAACGGAGAACATCGACGGTATCTATGCCTATAGCCATCCCCACGGCTGCTCGCAGTTAGGCGATGACCAGGTCCATACACAAAAGATACTAAGTGGGCTGATTCACAATCCCAACGCCGGTGCCGTCCTGGTCCTGAGCCTGGGCTGTGAAAACAATCAGGTCAGCCTGATGAAAGAAGTCATCGGCGACTATGATCCGGACCGCGTCAAATTCCTGGTCTGCCAGGATGTGGAAGATGAAATTGAAGCCGGCACGGCCATCGTCAAAGACCTCTGCCATTACGCGGCTCAGTTCCATCGCCAGCCCTGTGATGCATCGCTGTTGACGATTGGCTTGAAATGCGGCGGCTCCGATGGTTTTTCGGGCATTACGGCCAATCCCCTGGTCGGGGAGATTTCCAACCGCCTCATCGCAGCCGGCGGTACGTCGATTCTGACGGAAGTGCCGGAAATGTTCGGCGCTGAAACGCTGCTCATGAACCGGGCTCGCAATCGGGAAGTCTTCGACAAGACCGTCGACCTCATCAACCATTTCAAAGAGTATTTTATGAGTTATGGCGAAAAGATCAATGAAAATCCATCGCCAGGCAACAAGGCCGGCGGCATCACGACGCTGGAAGATAAGTCCCTGGGCTGTGTCCAGAAGGGCGGCCGGGCTCTCGTCGAAGATGTCCTGGCCTATGGAGACAGGGCGACGAAAAAAGGCCTAAACTTGTTGCAGGCTCCAGGCAATGATTTAGTGGCCTCCAATGCGCTGGCCGCTGCCGGAGCCCATATGGTACTGTTTACAACGGGCCGGGGTACGCCTTTTGCCTGCCCCGTACCGACGATTAAGATTTCCAGCAATAGTCACCTGGCCGGTTTCAAACGGAACTGGATCGATTTCAATGCCGGGACCATTGCCGAAGGGGAATCGCGGGAAGCCGCAGCAGACCGCCTTTTCCAGTATATTCTTGACGTAGCGTCAGGTCGTGTCCATGCGAAATCGGAAGCCTTGGACAAGCACGAACTGGCTATATTCAAAAACGGAGTTACTTTATAAGGAGGGAGTGCTATGAGCACACAAGCAGGGACGTTGCCGAACAAGACGGAGACCGTTACGCCGGCAGCTTCTAAGGAAGGCCATGTTAAATTATCGTGGCGTGAAAAAATCTGTTACGGTTTTGGTGACTTTGGGAACGGTTTCATGTTCGACTTAGGCCAGGCCTATTTGACGAAATACTGGATCGACGTCTGCACCATTCCGGCCGCTGCTGTTGCAGGTATCTTCGCCTTTACGAAAATTTTCGATGCTTTCATGGATCCTATCGCCGGTTCCGTCATCGACGGCCGTAAGAATATCGGTCCGCGCGGCAAGTTCCGCCCGGTTATGATGGCTTCGGCTGTTATCCTGGCTATTTTGACAGTCATTACCTTTACCATGCCGGACTTGTCGCCGACCGGTAAGATTCTCTTTGCTTATGGTGCCTATATGGCCTGGGGCCTTGTTTACTCGTTTACTAACATCCCTTATTCTTCCCTGGCCAGTGTCATGACCCGCGATGTCGAAGAACGAAGTCAGATGGCGACGACCCGACAGGCCGGTTCTATCGGGGCCCAGCTCATTACCGGCATGGCCTTCGTACCGGTCGTCCTCATGTTCGCTTCGCCCCATGAAGGCTTCTTTGCTGCGTCTATCGTCATGTCTATCATCGGCGTCATCGGCTTTGCCATCTGCTATTTCAACTGCCATGAACACGTTCCGGTCAAGCGCAATACCCAGAATGAACAGAAAGCAAAATTCTCGGATTATATTAAACTCGTGTTTACTAACAAACCGCTTTTATGCATTATTTTGATGACTTTGTTTACCATCTCGGCTATGAATACGAATAACCAGATGATGATTTTCTTCTGCCAGTATAACTTAGGCCATATGGGCTTGCAGCCGATTGTAAACGGCATCATGATGGGCTGCTCCGTCGTAGGTATCCTGCTCATCCCGAAACTGGTCAAGATGTTCGGCAAGAAAAAGACGGCCATCGGCGGCTTGCTCATCGGCTGTGCAGCTGACCTCTTGAACTTCGTCATCCCGACTAATATTTATACCTTTATCGTATTGGTCACCATCGGCTACGTAGCCCTGGCTATTCCGAACGGCGTTACCTGGGCTTTCGTTTCCGACGTCATCGACTACAGCGAATGGCACAACGGCATTCGCAAAGAAGGGATTACCTATGCGGCTTTCAACTTCTCCCGTAAAATCGCCCAGGCCCTGGCTGCTGTCGTAAGTTCGGGCATCCTGGTACTGACAGGTTACGTCGCCAATGCCGTTCAGAGTGAAATGACATTGATGGGGATTAAAGCAGCTATGACCTTGTATCCGGGCGTTGCCCTCGGCATTGCCGCTATCATCCTCTACTTCTTCTATGGCTTGACAGACGACAAATTCAAGAAGATTGCCGATGATCTGAACCATGGTAAATGGGAACACGGCACGATTGAATAAGGAGGCTTTGTCATGAAAGATAAGAACTGCGGTTACTGCGTAAAAGGCGAACTGCTTGCTAAATTCGGCATTTACATCTGCGACTTATCGGTCAGTATGCTGGTCCTGTTCAAAGAACAGAGTCATCCCGGCCGCTGTATCGTCGCCTATAAAGACCATGTCAGTGAAATGACGGACTTGAGCGACGAAGAACGCAATGCCTTTTTTGCCGACGTTGCCAAGGCGGCGAAAGCCATCCATCAGGCATTCCATCCGGATAAGGTAAACTATGGTTCCTATGCCGATACGGGGCATCATCTCCACGTTCACTTAGTGCCGAAATACAAAGATGATTTTGAATGGAACAGTACCTTTGCCATGAATCCGGACCGCGTCTATTTGACGGATGCCGCCTATGAAGACATGATTGACAAAATAAAGGCACAATTGGAGGAAAACCATGAGTAAAGTGCTTACTATCGGTGAAGCCATGGGCTTGCTGATTGCTGAAGAAATGGGGCCGCTGGAAGAAGTGGAACATTTTTCCCGCCATGTCTGCGG
>NZ_JBBMEU010000066.1:0-12176 GCF_040096415.1 Megasphaera intestinihominis | reverse complement strand
ATTGAAACAGCCACGCCTCGAGGAAATTGTAAAATGTATCTTTCTGTCATCTTCTTCTACCTCTCTCCGCGGTTCCCACGGTAAATATTGACCGGTCCGAACTGTTTTTCATAGGCCGCAAGGGCTGGGTAATCAATCCCGCATTCAATATGCAGGCATTTCATGAATTCCCAGATAGGCACTTCGTTATGAGTCAGCACGTAGACCTTATCTTTGTAGTAGTTCTGCAAATCCTTGAGGCGTTTGTCACGCCACTTATACTTCGTGTACAGCGTCCAGAATATGACGATGGCTACCCCGGCTATCATGTCGCGTGTCTTCGCCATGAGTTTCAGATCGCGCGTCCGGCCGGTTATCATTTTCTGCATCCTTTCGGCGATACGTTCGTTGAGGAAACGGTCGAATCCGTGTTCACATAGTTCGTCACGCCAGTCGTAAATGAAGCCTTCCTGGTGGAGTTCGTCGAGATGCTCCCACATGTCGTTCATCGCGGCGAATCGGTTGCGGCCGAATCCGTATTTATCGTGAAGGCAGCTGAACAATAATGTCGTCGCCCAGTCCGTACCGCTTTCGGCCCCGGCTTCACGCCGTACTTCCATGCGCTGCCTGTCCCGTTTCGCCAGGGCGCGGCTGATAGCGTTCATCGTATCAGCCCTTTCTTGCGGACCATGTAAGCGCCGTATGACAATCCCACTTTACGGGCGGCCGCAATGTCATCATCGAGTCCCGTCCGGAGTCGGCTTTCAAAGGCCGCTTTTACGGCTTTATCCCTCGTCCTTTTCATGCGATTACGCGCCTGGATGAGCGTTCGTGGCCGCATGATCTGGTAATAAATCTTTTCCCAGATAGGACGGCAGTCCGGGCATACGCTGAATCCGCTCATCATGGGCTTATCGCATACGATGCAGGTAGGCCGGCGTGTATAGCCCTGTTTCCGGTAGGCGTTCCAGTCCCAATAGCGCTTCGTGAATTTATCGAGGCAGGACTGGCACAGCCGCTGTGCTTTATAGTACGGGTCGAATTCATCCCCGCACACCATGCATTTAGTCATCTCGCTACTCCTCTCTTCATGACGATGGTCATGCTCACAAACCCCGTGTTCGGGTCCAGCCAAAACCGCATGTATTCGTTACCCATGCGCATGTTGCAGGCCAGCCCTTCTTTGAAGGCGGGGACGTTCTTGATAATCAGTTCGTCCGGGATACCGGGAACGGCCCGGCGGGCGAATTCGATGATGTCTTTCGGCACGTCATCCAGCGACGGCGGTTTCTTTTCCTTGTCCGGCCGCGTCGTCCACTGGCTTCTAAGGCCGCTTATCATGTCGTGGATGCGCTTGCGCCCGGCTTCGTTTACCGGGGCTTCCGGCAGTGCCTGGTAGTCCGGCACGGCGTTGATTCTCCGCTTAACTTCTTTCTTGATCATCGTCACGCTCGGCATAGTGTCGGCGCTGTCAATCACGCGTCCCACGGCCCGCAGGACGTCGCCGTCGCTGTAGCGTTTAAACTGGAGCATCATCGCGCCAATGAATTCATCGCCATTCTGGCCACTCAGCTTCCAGGCGTCATTTGGATAAGAGCCTCTTAATATCTTCAAAACTTGATTGGCTGTGTTGCTCGTCATATTCTTTGCACATCCTTTCTCTCCGTGCGTCATCTTCCCGCAGCCGTTCGTCGCGGGTCTTATACCGCCCTTTATATGGTGTCGAAGGGCTTTCCCGTTTTTCCCAGGTGCGTACCGTGGCTTTCCAGTCCTTCATGTGGGTGTTTCCTCTCATCCATCCGTTAGCCTCGTAATGATCATAGAAGTATTCCGGGTCAATGTTGTTTCCACGCTCTTCACAATACGCACGGATTTCTTCTACCGTGGGCTTTACAAAACGTCGTTCCTTGTGTTTTTTAGTCGTGGGCGCGGCGGAAGGTTTACTTCCGCTATCTATACTTTCAGTCTTACTTAATTCAGTCTTACTTAATTCAGTCTTATTAGCGTTAACTTTTTTAACATCTGGAAGTAAAGTTTTTTTACTTCCATGGGAAGTAAAAATTTTTAACTTCTTGATGTAAAGCTTGTTTGGCTTATTGAGTCCTTGCCGGACAATATCAAGTAAGTCATATTCAACGAGTTTCTTCATAGCTTTTACGCATGTGGGATGTGAAATATTCAATGCTTCTTGCAACTCTTCCTGTGCGAAGATGAAGAAAATGTCGTCGTTCTCGTCTACCCATCCGTTGTTCCTGGATAGGTTGAACCTGTCGCGGAGAAGTGCATACATTACCTTTGCACTCATCGGCAGATTCTTGTAAAACGGGTTCGTGAATAATGCTTTAGGGAGTTGATAGAATTGTTCGTTGTCTATATCCCCTAATTTATATCTTTCGCTCATTTCAAGCTCCTTATCCTGTACCATCCGGTGCTCATGTTGGGACTTGGCCTTGCTTCGATATAGCCTTTATTTTCCAGGTCGTCCATTATCTTTAGGACTTCGGCTTTATCTGTGTCTAATAGCCATTCCGCAAGCGCGGCGATCTGAATGTTATCCTCGATACCGACATAACCTAGAAACGCTTTTTCTCGTAAGGTTAAATCACCAGCGTCTAGGTATTTTACGGGGATGAAAATACCTGTAAATTCCATGTTAATCTCTCCCTCTAATCTGTTGAAACCTTTCTCTCATCTGCCTAGCTTGCGGCCCGTGTGCCCGTTCGTGGCAGTCCCGACAAAGTACGATGAGGTTATCTAAATCACTCGTCCCACAATGGGACCTAAATACAATGTGATGGATTTCCGCAGCAGGTGCGCCGCAGTTCTCGCATACGCCGCCCGCCCGTTCATAAGCCGGAAGGCGGTTCTTTCGGTATAGCGCGTCGTCACGTCGTTTCCGTTTATTCATCTCGTTCGGGCCTCCAATCATCTATGAGCGCCTGGACCCACTCTCTATCCTCGACGTTCGCACCGATCTGGCTGGCTTCGTCAACAAGGCAGTCAATTAGTCGGCTCATGTCGTGCGTGTCGTACACGCTGGACCCGGCGTATAAGTGCAGGACGGTACAGCCCTTGACCTTGCTGATCCCGGTATCAATAGCAATCCATCCAATACCGTTGTGTCGCCAGTCCCGGCACACGCTGGCCGCCAACTTCTGCTGGACACATATTGGCGTAAAGCCTTGGGAGTCTTGAATAGCACCGCGATACACTTCCTCCTTGCTGACGTATTGGCCGTCGCTGGACAGCTTTTCAGCTATCCGCTGGCACAACAGCCAGCAGTAAGAGTTAGCATTTAATGTGCGCTTTTCTGAGTAGCGCTTAATCTCGATGGAGTAATCACCGTCGACTTTGATGTTATTTAAGTCTTCGGTGAGTGGTGCAGGAATCAGCAGCATATAGCCGCTGTTCCCTTTGAGCACCTGGATACCTTTCGCATGAAACTTCATGGTGTTATACGCCTTCCATCAGTGCGGCGTCGTCTTTGGCCTTCGCCGCATCGACTAATTTGCCGATGTTTTCGTAGAAGGCCTTGGCCTCTGCAAGGGACAATTCCTTGAAATGCCCCTTATTGAATTTTGCTTTGAGCAACGGCCCGATGAACATGACCGCTTCATTAGCCCTAGCCCAGTCAATGACAAGCTGGTAATAGTCATCAACGGAAGTGGGCTTTTTTTGCGTTTGAGACGAGCTAGACGCTGTTTTTTCGGCCTGTCGCCCCGCCTTGGTGTAATTACCCTTGGGGCTATCGTTCCGCGCGTTAGAATGGCTCTGAGGTGTATTATTCCATGTATCAGCGTCCTTGTTGTCGTCGATACAGAACAGGCCGTTCAAGGCGTACTTGCGGGCGTAGCTGGACGTGCTACCTGTTACCTGGCTGTCGTCCATGCCTTTGCGGGCCAGTGCCTCGCGGGCGTAAGCGCTGGTCTTGATTTCCTCGCCGTTGTCGGCGTCAATCAACCTGGCGTCCGCCCTCACATAGAACCTGTCTCCCTGTTCAGATACCGTGTCAGTAAGTACCAACACCAGCCCATGTTTATTCAATAAGGGCTTTACGGCTTCCAGAATGTCTTCACATGAGCGGTAGTTATACCCCCCGAACTTGTTGTACTGCCCTTTTGGCGCTTTAAGCTCAGCCTGCACGGCCATTAATTTTTTATAAATATTGGTTTTTTCTTCCATGCCTAGCACCTCACTTGATCTGAATGTTTACCCGCTCTTCGAGTTCAGCACCCGGAACGTCTTCCCCGCCTTTCAAGGCTTTCCCGATGGCCGTCTTGTCAACTTTCGGAGGCTGTGCGATCAGGAAGGTTTCCGGCAGCTTCTTTTCGTCGGTGATGGTGACGGCTTTGCTCTTCCGCCAGCCGATGGAGAATTCCGTTCCCTTAACCTTTTCACCGTCGAGGACGTTGGCAAGGTAGCTTTCCAGCTGTGCGGCCTTGTTTTCCGCTGCCTTCTGCCGCTTGTAGAAGGCTTCTTTTTCTTCTTTAAGGGCCTTTGCGTCGGCTTTCAGATTCTTGACCCACAAGGCAATGTTTCGGATTTTTTCGCTACGTTCCATTTTCAGCAGGGAAAGTTTTTCCAGGTCGATGACTTCCCCGGTTTCCATGTTGACCGTCGTACCCGGTTCGACTTCTACACAATTCAGAATAGATTGTTCGACTTCTACGCAATTCAGAATAGATTGATTGATTTCATATAAGCTTGCCATGGTTATGCTCCTTTCTTCGTGTCGTTGAACCAACGACTACGGTCAAACAAAACGGCGTCTTTACCGTCCTGCAATACTTCTGTTAAATCGTCGATAAAGCCGGATAAATCAACCTCATCAATTTGCTTTAAATTGTCGATATGGACGTCAAGGAACTTTAAGTTGTCGGACAATTCGTCCGTCAGTTCCGGGAAACAGCAGTTGCCTTCAAACGTTTCCGCGGCTGAAATAAGCGCGTCGGCTTCATAGGTAATGTCGTCGTTGTCGGGAAACTTTTCCTTTAATAACGTTCCAATCCTTATGCAGGTATCTGCCAGTTCGTGGGATACACTGCGTGAAAGGGGACTTAGCAATTCGTAATGCGTTTCAAATGGCCAAGGTTTACGGCCCCAATCATTAATGTCTCTTGCTTTCATTGACGACCTCAACTTTCTGCCTTATAATTAAGGCAATCAATTTAATACATCTAGCCTCGTAGGCCTTGCGTAACCGTCGCAAGGTCTACTTTGCTATTACAATCTTCTGACCGACTTTGAGGCCATGGTCCGGCGCGATGTCATTCAGCTTCGCAAGGTCGTAAATGACTTTACGAATATCCTGATCATCACTAGACAGCCCGGCGGCTATGTCCCAAAGCGTTTCTCCTTCTTCCACGTAGTGGACTTTGGAGATTTCCGCTGCTTTCTGTTCATAGGCCAGCTTCGCTCCGGCGTACCAGCCAATGCCACAAGCCGTGGCAAGGGCCAGCGTAAAGGCAATCGCGCCGGCAATCCGCTTGAAAAGCTTGCGATCGTGCCGCTTTTCCGGCGTGTGGTCGCGTATTTCAATCGCTTTCATTACCCATCACTCCTTTCAATGCTTCACAAATACAACTCAACTTTTCTTTCAAGGCTCTGTTCTCTTCGGACAGGGCCTTATTTTTGCCCTCGAGCCTTTCCCATTCCAGCGGCCCGTGCGCTGGCTCTTCGTATTCACAAAGGGCCAGCACGTCCGCCGCCCGGTAGAAGGTGCCAGGGAGGCCGTACAGGCGTTTCAGCCTGCCGTCGCTCTCCATGCGGCAGATGGTCTGCCGGGAACACTTGAAAAGCTCTTGCAGTTCTTCGGAGCTGTAACATAGTTTCATGGCTATCAGCTCTTTTCTGCCAGAAACTTATTGATGAAATACTGTTGACCTTTTCCAGTAACCTTTGTCGTTTTGGTAATGATGTTGTTCCCTTTTCCATCAACATAAGAGCCTTCCTTTACCCGGAACAATCCTAATTCCATTGCTCTCTGTGTCGGCATGTTGTAACTCGTACCTTTCTGTTTGATGAGAAATCCGTGTTCGCGCATCCATGCGAATAAGCGTCCGCGGCCTATCTTGATGCCGTTGCCGTGCAAGATTTTTGCTAAGTCACCAATCAAGATGGAAGAGTTGGAAGCGCTGACGGCGTCGGCGAATATTTCTTTCGGCTTCATGCGTTCCGTCTCCGCCTCTAATGAATGGATGCGTTGTTCTCGACTTTCTATTGTCTGCTTAGCTATCAGCAAGGCCTTGGACATAATTTCCGCATCCGTCATTGTTTCGGCGTTAGCGATGTACCCGCCGGTCTTTCTGATTGCCGGAAGAACTTCACTCGTAATCCAGTGCTTGAACTTTTTGGCCGTCGGAAGCTTGCTGGAAAGGACCAGACTGTAAAGGCCGGATTCATTAATAATGACGATTTTTTGTTTTCCGCCAGGGGTCTGTATTTCGCCGACCCCTTTATCATCCTCGTCAACATGCGCTCTAATAGCATCGGCCGTTCTTTCATAACCTAAAATTATTGCTACATCTTTTCCAACAAACCATGGTTCGCCGTCTTTATCGAACGTCCGTACCTGTCCAAATTCAGGGCTATTGAAAACTTTTAATTCGTTCATGGTTTTATCCTTTCTCTACACTAAAAGTGTAGTTATTTTGCAAAAAAAATATTCATATCAAAGTCGGGAAATGCCTTTTTGAAACGCTCCATAAAATTACGGCTAGGCTGTCTATCGTCGTATTCGATTTTCTCGTACAATGACTTTGAAATTCCTAATTTATCGGCCATTTCACTGGCTGTAAACCCTTTAGAGCTTCTGAACTTTTTCATCCATTCCATCTTAACACCTCCTTTCTGTGTCTACACGAACTGTGTATCATTTCATGCTCATATCATATCACACGTTACGTGTAATGTCAATACTTCAAAACACGAATTGTGTAAAAGTATTCCAAACACACAAAATGTGTGCTATATTAAAGATAAATTACACGTATCAAGGAGGTGTACGCTATGAAGTTGTTGAAAAAATTGCGCGAGGAAAAAGGATTGACCCAGTCAGAATTAGGGAAAAAATTAGGCATTTCCCCAAGTACCGTTGGCATGTATGAGCAGGGAAGGCGAGTCCCAGACGTCCCAATATTAAAAAAGATGTCTGCTTTCTTCAATGTATCTATTGATTATTTACTGGAAAATGTAAATCATAACGTACCCACGAAAATGCCGAAAGACCTTAATAAATTCTTGCAACAATCAGAAATTATATTTGATGGCGATACCTACAATCTTACAGACGAAGACCGCGATTTAGTTATGAAGTCTCTTGAGGTTGCCTTTTTAGCGGCAAAACGAGCGAACAAACGCAAAAAAGGCGACACTCCTACTAAATAGAGGTGTCGCCTTATGGTCAGAAAAAACATAAAATTACGCGTCAAGAACCTGGTAAGGAAAATGGGGACAGCCAGCCCCTTACAAATAGCTGATGTGATGAGGATACCCATTGTATACGCCGAATTGCCTAAAGGTATCCGAGGGTATCTTACAAGGCCGTTACGCCGGAAGGTAATCGTACTCAACGACAAACTGGACGAACGGGAAATACCGATTGTCGTTGCTCATGAGTTAGGCCACGCACTGATGCACGGGGCGGCCGGGACATTCCATGCCGATACCGTGAACTATTGCAACGCACGGAGCGAATACGAGGCTAACATGTTCGCGCTGTATCTTCTATCCTACTGCTACGATATAGACGAACGGCTCTTACAGGCCGCACCCAGGAACCGGGACGTAATGACATACAAAGAAGCCCATTCATTACTCTGTCACTGTATCGAAAGCGAATAGGATGTTGCAAAAAAAATCAGCTAGAAAGGTGGTATTTCATTGGGCGTACTTATAAGCATTTTGACAACCGTTTTAGGGATGTATCTTATAACAATATTTAGCAAAAAGGAAAAGCCACTTTCAAAAACTGGTTTCATGACAAGTTGCATCGTCACACTTGTTTTGTTCGCCGCTTTAACTTATTGCTTCCATCAGCTGGCATTTGAAAACAGGCTGGATTATCACGACTATAGAATGGTCAATGATTATATCCATTCTTTGAACAACAAAGAAAAAGAAAAATTCCAAAAAGCGTTAATTTCCCAAAAAGCCAATATAGATAAGAAATACGGGGTTGGGCATGACGTGTCTGGCAATAAATATGACTCGGCGGATACTATTGCTATGAAAAATTCAGAAAGATTCGGTGTATATGCTAATCCGTTAAAGGTTGAGGAATATTTTGACGATGACGCTTACTACTATTGGGATCATATATATTATTTTCATGGTGCTATTTATCTCGGAGCTATGTATTGTTTATATCGTCGCAGGGTAAAACAAAAATAAGCCCGTATCGAAGGTTGAACCTCTCCTACCTATAGAAGCGAGAGATCATTGATTGAAACAGTACCAGCCTTGGCAGCCGAAACTAATACACGCTTAATGCGTTTTAACGCAGACCTGCGTTAAAGGAGCGATGAAAAAATGAATCTTATATTATGGGTTGTGTTATTTGCTCTCATCGGCCTTGGAAAATATGCTATAGGAGAAATAAAACAAAACCGCAAAACAAAAGGAATTGCACTGCTGATTGTTACGATCGTCCTCATGATTGCATGGTTCGCTTTGAAAGGTCATATGTCCCGCAATCTAACGTATTAGTTGTCATGTACAGAAAGGCGGTAATACTATGAAAAAGCTGTTCATACTACTATGCATGTTGTTATCCATCGGTTTTACATCTTTTGCTTCCAGCTGGTATTGGATTGGGGCTGATTCCACCGGAAACCAATGGTACGTAGATAATGAAAATGTTTATACACATTGGATAACATCTCGAGAAATGAGTGAGAACCTATACGATTACCAACACGGCTTATCCCCCATGTATCATACTTATAAGGTTGTATGGATAAAAATAAATAATACAGACGGAACTTATGCAAAACAACGGATAAAAGTAATGAGAAATAAAAAAATGGAACTTTTGAGTTACGTTAATTATGACAGTGACGGAAGTGTCATCGATGCCGATACAATCAGTTTTCCAGAAGAGACGGATATTATACCAGATACAATGGGAGAAGCACTATATGAATTAATATTTTAAAATTAATGGTTGCAGGCACAAAAATAAGCCTGTATCACAACATACAGGCTTACAAGGAGGGATTTTATCATGGATTCTAAAACGTTGAAAGCATTGCAGTTCTTTTATAAAAGATTGTATAGGAAAAATTTTCAATCAAATATCGTATAGGAAAAAATTTCAATCAAATATCACAAACGGGGTTACCAGCTGGAACTAAAAAAATCATCGGGAGGCAATTCTATGAAAAATGTAAAAAGAGTCATATCATTAACATTGTTGTTTGTATTTGCTTTAGCTGCAATGGCTTTTGCATACATCGGTAACGCTAGGTCTGGTATTTTCCATTATGATAGTTGTCAATATGTGTACAGAATGAATAATAGCAATAAGGTGTACTTTGATTCACGCGAAGATGCTGTTGATGCCGGTTATCGCCCATGCCGAGTTTGTAGACCTTAGTAAGAAACAGTAAATTTTGTATTTAGTTCCAGCTGATATTACTTTAGAACCAAAAATAAGCCCACATGGATACCATGCAGGCCTATTCCCGATTCCAACAGGGATGGAGACAGCGGCCAGCCCCAGGAGCAAGGGAATTCTAACCCATACCGCGGCTGGCAGATGGCGGCAGGGATACTCCCATTCCGGGAACCCAGCTTTGTTCCTTCACAAGCTGGCCTGTTTCCATTATATCATTCTTCAAAATCAGAATCTAGTGCCCTTGCATAGTGCAGGAGTTTCTTTACACGGCAGATTTCGTCGAGTAGTCTTTCAACTGCAACGTCCTCTCCCTGTTCATCGCGGAGCATGATATAAAGTACGCGATAGAAGTTGTCGGCCGCTTCCAGGTGCAGGATGGCCTTCTTGACATGCGCCTCGAATTCTGGCGTCCAGTGTTCCGCACGGTATGCCTTTTCGGCTTCATCCCAGCCCATATCTAAGTAGTAGCGCGCGTTTTCATACAACATCCTGTTCCGCTTTTCGGGCGTGTCGACGAATTCATACACATCCTCGTCGTCTGTCGGCTTGATCGCGTACTGATTCCCACTTTGTTTCATCTTCAAATACATTTCCATGGTTCATCTCTCCCTTCACTATATAGCCACGGCGGGCAATGGAATCTGACGGTTCCAGCAATATTTTTCCGCCTTCACTAGTAATAGGACAGAAAGAGCCATTTCAAGTACCACTTTTTCAAAAAAATGTAACGAATTCAATTCTGTTGCAAACTCGTTCCGCATTCACGGCTGGTCAATCCAGGAGGCAGCTATGTATAACATCAACCACAACTTTACATACCGTCAGAAGGATAAAGGCTGGCAGGTCATACTCTCCTATAAGGACGGTGATAAATGGCGTCAGAAGAGCAAACAGGGCTTAAAAACCAAACAGCAGGCAAAGGATGCCGGAAATAAACTATTGGCAGAATTACAGCGAACATTCGTGCCATCGAGTAATGAATTGGCAGATATTACCTTGCGCGACTTTATCCCGATCATGTTACGGGATAAGCAGGAACTGGCTTTGTCGAGTCAAAAGGCGTATAAGAAAACAGCTGTATTTTTCGATGAATTAGCCGACAAGCCGCTACGTAGCATCACGCGGCAGCAGATAATTGCTATACTGAATGAAAAGAGCCAATACGCCCCCAAAACAAAGGAACTACGGCTTACTACGTTGCGGAGCATCCTAAACCATGCCCGAACTAATTACGGGCTTGTATCCATTAATCCTGCATCAAGAATACAGATACCGCGTCCGAAAGAAGCGAAGAAAATACGGGCCATATCCGCCGTGGAATTTCAATCGCTCATAGATAGCAAGGTCCGCAAAGGCTGTGAATACTATAAAGATATTGTGATGGTCGCTTACTATAGTGGGATGAGATACGGGGAGATAATCGCATTAGAATGGGGAGATATAGATTTTCACAACTACACATTAACGGTGGCAAGGCAAATCAAGCAACAGCCGTCAGACGGCAAGCCTGTATACGCAGTAGGCCCGCTGAAAACGCAAAACTCATACCGAACAATCCCCATCCCCGCTCTTCTTGTTGAAACGCTGGAAAAGGTAGCACGGACGGCAGACAGGGTATTCCCTCTCGCATCTCCATATACACATAATGTCAACCAATGGATACAGCGAACGTTGCCGCACACCTCCATACATGATATGCGTCATTCATACGCAACAAATCTAATCGCCAACGGCGTTGATGTACAGACGGTAGCGGCCCTTTTGGGTGATACAATCAATACGGTCATTAACACATACTTAGACTTTACGGAAGATATGAGACGGGCGGCGTCTGACAGCGTGAATCGGATATTCTCAAAATGATTTTTGACGAATTTTTGACGAGCCGTAAGGAATCGCTTATTTTATGCGCTTTTACGGTATTAACAGACAACGTTAAATTATCGTAAGTTATTTTAAATGAGAATTCAGGCACATATTGTAACGCTTTCTATCCCGCATAACCAAGCCATTTATCCAACAAGTAACATCATCTTCACTTTTTCTCAATAACTGTCAAATTTCCTCGTTTTTCATATCAAAGTCGGCAAAATATCGGCAAAAAAACTTGCTGAAAACCTAGTAAAAAAGCCGTTAAAAAGCCACTCAAAAATTCACAAAAAAGCCCTCGAAAAAGCGATTTTTGGAGGCATAAAAATTCAAGTACTGATGTCGCTTGGCTTTTTTTCGCTCATTTCCTTAGAATCTTCCTTGACCTTTCGATTCATGGTGACTATAATGAGCGTGTGTTTTATGAGCCTTTGGCTGATCATAACTCACTTTCATTGTCCAATCACTTCATTAGTTACTTCCATCATTAACCGGAATGGCCAGCTGTATTTGCAGTTGGCCATTCTGGTTTTATTTGTTTCCATGTTTTTACAGACTCCAGCCACGGTACATTTCTTCTTTATTATCAATGCATTTTTTTACACCATGCCTCTATCCTTCAGGCATGAAAATCTGGGAGTGTAAAATAGTTTGTGTAAATCGGTATTGCATGAATCTACTTTATGCCCCATACTGGGGTAAACAAAGATAA
>NZ_JBBMEU010000065.1:0-12293 GCF_040096415.1 Megasphaera intestinihominis | reverse complement strand
AGTAAGCAGAACTTCGATTTCGAGGGACTGTGTAAGGGGCTTTTGGACAGCCCTTTGAGAATAAGGCTATCCTGATTGCAGGAGGAAACTTAAACAGCAACCTTCTCAAGAATCTCCCGCTTCTATAAGCGGGAGAGGTTCAAAATAGACATAAGTTATAGATACGAGGAGAATTATCATGAAAATCACACAGATTATGTATACCAATGAAGCGGCAGGCCTGTCGTGCCGCGGCGAAGAACGCTTCCTGCCTTATGGCGAAGCCCTCTGCCTGGCAGGCCGCGCCGTACCGACAGCCCGGCTGTGGAAAAAGATGCAGGATGACGGCGCGGCCGAATTCCCAGACCAGACGGGCCACATGGACGGCACGTGTCAGCTGATGCAGCAGTCCTTCACGCCGCGCAAAGCCGTCTACGAACTGTATCGCACGGAGGCCGCACAGCAGCGTCATATCGCCACGATAACGCTGGAACAGTTCCCGCGGCCGACAGCCATCGGCGGCCACAAAGTCCGCGGCCATATCGCCGTGAGCCATCCCCTCACACCGTCGAGCACAGCAGAAGCCCTAAGCCTGGCAGGCGTCCTGGACACGGCCGGTCAAATCGCCCTGGGCCTGGGCGTCATCCGCCTGGTCTATGACGACACGCCGCCCGTCGCCGACGACGATGCCGCCCGGCTGCGCGACGAACTGGCCCAGACCCAGGCCTATTACCAGACCTTGCAGGAAAGTTATGATGGCTACGTCCAGACCCTGGAACAATCCCTGCGCGAATGGGAAACGCGCTGTCCCCAGGAAGACGTCGAAAAAAGGGCCCTTCCCCTGCCCGACGACTACACGTCGCGCCTGGAAAAGGCCCTGGAAGGCTTCCGCGTCTGTCTGGCCGGCGGCAGCGCCCTGTGGCATGACAAAGTCCGCACGCGCTTCCCGCACTGGATGATCCTGGAAAACAAGCACTTCGACGTCCAAAAACTCCAGGGCGCCGACGTACTCATCATCAACACCAACCATACAGGCCACGCCCTGGTCCGCAAAGCCTGCCAGCAGGCCGCTTCCCAGGGCACCCTCGTCTGCTACACCAGCCGCTACAACCTGAACGCTGCCGCAGCCGACATCCTCTACGCCTTGGGCGAGTAAGCCTAAGAGCCACTGACTTTTATTTTGCAACATTTTTGTAAAATTGAACAAATAATTGCATTTCCCATAAGATTCTTTACGGCATATTGACGCTCGCCGCAGCGGCGCGCTATAGTAAAGGCATGAGGAGGTGGTATCGTGAAAAAATGGAAACAGGCTATCCTGGCCGCCTTGTTCTGCACGTGTACGACGTTGACAGGACTGGCTGCAGACACGGCCAAAACGGCACCTGCCGAAGCGGCCGTTCAGACCCAGGCCACCGAAACAGGATCTGAAAAAACAGCAGAAAAAGCCAGTGTGCCTACGGATCCGTTAGCCGGCCATACAGGTAAAATCATCGACAAATATTACCTGACCAAAGGCTCGACCTATAAAGACGTGACGACGCTGCTCCAGACCATCGATTCCCAGCGGACCGGGCTGGACACAACAACCAGGCCTTATTATTTCCGCGTCGACAAAGACCTGACGGACAAGTACTTCCGCCGTGTCCGGGCCTATGACGACAAAACGACGGAACAGATTGGCGAATACTTAGTCGCCAAAGACAAGAGTGCCGTCTGGCGCATGGATACGCCCCACGAAGGCTTGATTTATGGCAGCGCTAAAAAAATGATGAAAAAGAGCCGCATCATCATCTACCCGCGCTACCTGGCCCTGGGCAGCAAAGGCATCGTCGCCCTGCAGACGCCGGGCAATGGCCTGACGGCCAAGAGCCTGAATGAGTCCGTCGCCAAAATCGGAGAAGACAATACCATCATCCCCGTCAAGACGGGCCAAGTAGACATCCTGGCAGACGTGACCGTCGGCGACGTCAAAGAAACGGCATCGCGCCGCATCTCCGTCGTCACCCAGGCCGACCTGCAGCGCATGGCCTACAACGCCTACATGACCCAGCTTTATATGGATACCTATTGGAATTGGGGTTGGGGCAGCCCTTTTTATAATGACTGGGGCTGGCATCGCCCGCCACCACCGCCACGCCACGGCCATCGGCCGCCACCTATGTACGATTTCCCGACCTGTTTGCTAGAAGAATCATCCAAATCCCTAACTTTAAAGAGAAACCTCTCAGACCGCCTTTGGCGGCCAGCTCTCCTATTAGGAGAGCCTTTCATCAAGCCTCAAACACCTCACACCAAATGTCTGGGAGCAGCCGAGACGGCGCCTTCCAGGCTTTCTTTTTCTGTTTTGTAGATGCGTTCGGCGATTTCGTCGACTTTGTGGGTCAGCCACATGTAGGCCGTCGTACCCTCACGGTAATCGGCTTCGGCATACATATCGATGCGGCCATCTTCCCGCAGTTGTTCGACCTGGCGGAAGGCCTTGCTGTTTCCTTTGGGATAAATGGCAAAGGTCGATCCGCCGAATTTTTTGACTACCGAAAAGGCCGGCACATCGCTGGGCCCGTCGGCAATATAAATCATATTGGGGAAAGCGACGCGGCGCAGGGCATCGGACATCTTGGCATTGACATCGATTTCCGGATGCTGAGGCACGCCCTTATTAATTTCAAAAAGAGCCCTTGTCTTAGTCGTATTGTCGATGGTATAGCCCACTTCACTGATGATCTTATGTTTTTCTGCATCGAGCCCTTCAATGAGGTCACAGCCCCAGATTGCTTCAACATAGGGCATGACGGCCGACCCTTTGATGATAGCCGACATGCCCGTACTGACGATGTAATGCTCCACCTTGATGTTGTACTCGCGGTACTTGGGGTTCTCTTCGACGACGCGCTGAAGATTCTTGAAGATTTCCGGGACGCCGTGATAATACTTCTGCTTCTGGCCAAAGGTCTTCAGCTTTTCATTATTAAGGCCCTTGAAAATCCCATTCTGTGCGTCCTTGATGAACTGATTCAGATAAATCGTGTCGGCATTGACCTTGACGCCTTCCTTGGCATAATGCGCCGGCAAGGCATTGACATGCTGCCAGAATTTCGCCTTATCAATATGATATTCCTCAAAAATCGGGTCCTGCATGTTCCCGTCAATCAAAGTCTTGTCGAAATCCCAAATCACAGCAATGATGTTCTGCATGAAGCTCACCCCGCTTTCAGGCAATCAGAAGGAAAAGGTATCTTTCAACCCCAGCCACTGCTGGTCTTTATCGCTCAGATTCAGCGGCGTCCCGTCTTCGAGGTGATAGCCGGCGGCGCTGGGCGAACCCTGATATTCGCCGACGAGCTGGGGCCACTGGATGCCGATTTCCGGGTCGTTCCAGGCCATGCCGCCTTCATCATTGGGATGCCAGAAATCATTGACCTTATAGCAGAATTCCGCCACGTCGCTGAGGACCAGGAACCCATGGGCAAAGCCTTCGGGAATGAGGAACTGCTTCTTATTTTCTTCCGTCAATTCGACACCGTACCATTTGCCATACGTCTTGGAATCACGGCGCAAATCGACAGCCACATCGAAAACACTGCCGCGGACAGCACGGACGAGCTTGCACTGGGGAAAATGTTTCTGGAAATGAAGCCCCCGCAAGACCCCTTTCGTCGACATGGACTGATTATCCTGAACAAAATTAATATGGAACCCCGCTTCCTCCATATCCTTCTGATTATACGTCTCCATAAAATAACCCCGTGCATCGCCATGCACCGTTGGCGTAATGACACAAAGCCCGTCAATACCGCCCACATTCTTTTCAACCTTTATCTGACCCATTAATATTTATCTCCCTTCATGCATGTTTCCTTTATTATAACATAATTTAAGTAAACGCAGGCCGCAGGTCGCCGTTCGCAGGCCGCCCTTATCGTTCATCGTAGGTCGTTCGTCAACGAGCCACGAACCACTAGCCACGAGCCACTAAATTCCCCAAATACCGCTTCAAGGCATCTTTCCAGTCAGGCAGCGGCCGAAATCCGTTGGCGACGAGTTTGCTCTTGTCCAAGCGGGAATTAAAGGGTCGTTTGGCTTTCGACAGGCCGTATTCTTCCGTCGTGACGGGGATGACTTTCGCCGTATAGCCGGCCTGGCGGTAGATTTCACAGGTAAAATCATACCAGGAAATATAGCCGCCTTCGTTAGTCGCATGGTAATAGCCGTATTTATCGCTTTCAATCATATCGACTAACAGACGAGCCAAATCAAAAGTATACGTCGGTGTCCCGATCTGGTCATTGACGACGCGGACCGTATCGTGGGTCTTACCGACATTGAGCATAGTCTTGACGAAATTCTTGCCGTTCTGACCGAATACCCAGGCAATGCGGACGATAAAATATTTTTCCAGCGTCTGCGAAACGGCCAATTCCCCTTCAAGCTTGGTCTGGCCATAAACGTTGAGGGGCTGGTAATCCTTGCAGTCCGGCTGCCACGGCTCCGTCCCCTGCCCGTTGAACACATAATCCGTACTGAGATAGAGCATCTTACAGTCCAATTCCTTGCAGACATCGGCAATATGCTGCGTCCCACCGGCATTGACCGCCCGGACCTGAGCCACTTTGTCGTCATCTTCGGCCATATCGACAGCCGTCCAAGCCGCACAATGAATGACCGCATCGGGCTGGACGTCCAAAATGACACGCCGTACCGCATCTGCGTCGGTAATATCCAAAGACACATACGGTGCCGTCGTCACCGCCGTCCCATCAGCCATACCGCTGTAAGCCGGAGCCAAATCACTGCCGATACCGACATGCCCCCGCAAAGCCAGCTCATTCATCACATCATGACCCAACTGGCCATTCACACCTGTTACAAATATTTTCATAGGATGTGTTCTCTCCCTTCATGCATGTTCCTTTTTATCATAGCATATTCAATTTGCAGGCCGCAGTTCGCCGTTCGCAGGCCGCGTCGGATTCAGATGCCGCTTCGCGGCAATAAATTCAAAGTAACACCATCGCCTCGAGTAACCCTCGGCTCGTAAAAATGCCCTGATTGGGGGCCTTGTATTTCTTATGGTCTGCAAGATTGCGGCGACCTGCGATGAAAGGCGCCCCTGCGAAGGGGAGCTGTCAGCACAGCTGACTGAGAGGTTCTTTTCCCATCGCCTCTATGCGATTTTGTAGGGGCGCCACGCGGGGCGCCCGTCCGGAATAGCGATGCATAACGTACTGCATGCCATATGAACAGTTTGGAAATATTCCTAACTGTTCACAGCGGGCCGCCCTTTGGGACGGTCCCTACAGATGTGGTGTAGCCGCATAATTTTTTTATCGCCTGCATGCGATTTCGTAGGGGCCGTCCTAATAAGGCGGCCCGCTACGCGCTGAAGGTATCCCGAAGCGTCGTTGTCACTTTGAGTCCGTCGCCGCGTAGCGGCATCTGAGTCCGAGACAGCCTGCGGCCGGCGAACTGCGGCCTGCGTCGAGGCTCCTAGCCTCGACTCCCATACATCTTCTGATAATACTGCTGGTATTCCCCGGAAATGATGGGCTGCCACCAATCTTCGTGGTCCAAGTACCACTGGATGGTCTTCTTGATGCCGTCGGCAAATTTCGTTTCCGGCAGCCAGCCCAATTCTTTATGGATTTTCGTCGGGTCAATGGCGTAGCGGCGGTCATGGCCTTTACGGTCCGTAACATGGTGGATGAGGCTTTCCGGTTTGCCCAGTTCTTTACAAATCAATTTGACGATGTCGATATTCCTCATTTCATTGTGGCCGCCGACGTTATAAACTTCGCCGACACGGCCCTTCTGGAGGATGAGGTCGATGGCCCGGCAATGGTCTTCGACATAGAGCCAGTCGCGGACATTGAGGCCGTCCCCATAGACAGGCAGCGGCTTGTCATGCAGGGCATTGATGATCATGAGGGGAATCAGCTTTTCCGGAAAATGATAAGGACCATAGTTATTAGAGCAGCGGCTAATGGTCACCGGCAGGCCATAAGTCCGATGATAAGCCAGAACCAGGAGGTCAGCCGAAGCCTTGGAGGAACTATACGGACTGGACGTGTGGATCGGCGTCGTTTCCGTAAAGAACAAATCCGGCCGGTCCAAGGGCAAATCGCCATAAACTTCATCCGTCGATACCTGATGATACCGCTGGATACCGTACTTGCGGCAGGCATCCATGAGGACAGCCGTCCCCATGATATTCGTTTCCAAGAAAATTGCCGGATTCTCAATAGACCGGTCGACATGCGATTCCGCCGCAAAATTGACGATTACATCAGGATGCTCCTCTTCAAACAACCGATAAACCGCGTTGCGGTCACAAATATCGGCCTTGACAAAACGGAAATTATCCTGATCCATAACCGGTGCCAACGTAGACAAATTCCCAGCATACGTCAACTTATCCAAACAAATCACCCGGTCCTGCGGATGCTCCTTCAACATATGAAACACAAAATTCGACCCAATGAAACCGGCACCGCCGGTTATTATTATATTCATTCTATCGTTCACTCCCATTTTTATAATATTTTAATTACATATTACTCATCTGGTAAAATTTTCCCTTCAGCTACCTTGCGCAAATACTGACCATAAGGACTTTTACCATATTTTGATGCACTGTCTTCCAACGTAAGCAAATCAATCCAGCCCTTCTGGTAAGCAATTTCTTCTAATGCAGCTATATGAATCCCTGCTCTAGTTTCAACGGCTCTAACAAATTCTCCTGCTACGCTCAGACTTTCCATCGTGCCGGTATCTAACCAAGCATACCCACGTCCTAACGTAACGACGTTAAGCTGTCCTTTTTCCAAATAGATTTTATTCAAATCAGTAATTTCCAATTCCCCACGAGCAGAAGGTTTCACCTGCTTCGCATACTCACAGACATGTTCATCGTAAAAATAGAGTCCGGTAACAGCATAATTGGTCTTTGGATTCTGAGGCTTTTCTTCAATAGAAATTGCCTTGCCATTCTGGTCAAATTCAATGACACCAAACCGCTCCGGATCATCGACGTAATAGCCAAATACTGTAGCTCCCTCCGTATTAGAAGCGGCTTTTCTCAAATGTTTAGTTAGGCCTGCACCGTAGAAGATATTGTCCCCTAGAATCATGGCGCAAGATTCTCCATTGATGAATTCTTCGCCCAAAATAAAAGCCTGGGCCAATCCATCCGGCGACGGCTGCACCTTATAACTCAGATGGATACCATAGCGCGACCCATCCCCCAGGAGCCGTTCAAAATTCGGCAAATCCGTCGGCGTCGAAATAATCAAAATATCCCGAATCCCAGCCAACATCAACGTCGACAAAGGATAATAAATCATCGGCTTATCATATACCGGCAACAACTGCTTAGACGTCACCATTGTCAGCGGATACAACCGCGTCCCGCTGCCCCCAGCTAATACAATCCCTTTCAAAAAAATCACTCCTCACAGTAAAATTCAATACCTAATTATACCAAAAAAGAACCTGACATACAAAGTTATGAATAACTTTATACGACAGGCTCATTTTTCTTACTTTAGAACCATCCCTACACCATGGTAATATCTTTATACTGCGGCTTCACGATCCACTGGCCCTGATGATCCATGATGCCCCAGCCTGTCTTTGTCTTGACCGGCGTCAGGCCGTTGCGGAAGCCTTTGACGTCCTGGATCTGGCCGGCGGCAGCACGGTACTGGACCTGACCGTTCCTGTCGACAATGGCATACTCTTTCTTGTCGTTCCAGCACCAGGTATAATCGTCGAGGAGGAAAGCCATCCATTTCACACTGGCCGGGAATTCCGCAACAAAGGCCCCTGTTTCCTGATTGATGAGCATATTTTTATCGCCTTTCGTCAGCAAAAGGCGCTGTGCCCCCAGGAACTGTACGCCGTCATAGGCAAAATCGACGACCTGTGCTCCGTCGACCATGCTGAAGACGCCCCATTTCCCGTTCTTTTTATCTTTCAAAGAAACGAAGCCGTCGACATCATCCAAAAGCCCATCGTCGAGAGTGTAACTCCCCGGCGCAATCAGGTACTGCCCCTTGCGGTTGACGAAGCCCAATTTCCCTTTATTGCGGACGAAGGTGCCAAATTCCGTCATCGGATAAACGGCATCATTTTTGCTGTCGACGACAATATTGCCGACGCGGTCGAGATAGCCCCGCTTCACGCCGTCATAGGTCAAAGGCGTCACTTCGTCATCGTAATAGACGGAATGCGTCGACGAGCCAATCAGCGCACCGGCGAGGAAACCGCCCAAGTTAAAATGGCTGACCCTGCGCTGGTATTCCGCCAGACCGTGGTGATAGGGCAAAATGACATCATACGGCGCAGCGAACTGGACCCGGCCGCTTTCATCAATGGCCACTTTCGCTCCCTTATCGTCCTTGACGAAAGCCAGGCCTTCACTGAAGTTAGCCAGCACAGCCTTATACATCGGCGCCACTACGATGTTCCCGTTCTTGTCCTGAATACCATAACGGCCCTGATCCTTGAAGAAATGGACCGACGCGGCTTCTTTCTCCGGCCAAACCACCGGTGCGCCCTGCTTATCGACATAAGCCGTCCCTCTTTTCCCTGCCGTCATAAACACGCCTTTGCCGGCATAGGACAGGGACTTATACGCCGGAATCATGAGCCATTTTCCATCCGTGCCCATCAGGCCCCACTTATCGGTACCGTCCTTGACCGCAGCCAGGACACCGTCCTTATAATTGACATCGCATTCCGCTTTGACCTGCGAAGAAATCGTCTCCATCCCTGGCGGCGGCAAATGCCTGGCCATCGCCGGAAAGACAACATCCCCCAGCGACGAAGGGCGGCTGACACTCCAGCCCGAATGAGACGCCGACTCACGCGTCGACGAATGCGACTCCGTCTGCGTCACCGTCGTCGTATGCACCTCACGATGCGCCTGTTCTGCAAGCGAAGCCGGCTCAGCGGCCTGTACCGCCAAAATGGATAAAGAAGTGCATAAAAAACCTGCTAAAATAAATCGTTTCAATGAAAAATGGTTGTACATGTCGCTCCCCTTTCAATCTAAAAACGTAGACGCCCTCTTCAAACAATGACATGCGGAATATTAGGCAATAGCTTAAAGGTTAGTTTGGTTGAAATCAAAAAATAAAGGATCCCAAATACGTTCTGGCGTAGCTTGCAAATTACCGTTACCATTCCTGCCCGCAGCTAAGGCAAAAAATATATTAGGATTTCGATAGCCAAAATTCAAGAAAACAGCTTCCAAAATAGCTGATTTACCAGAATTATTCCGTCCTCCAAATAAAGTGATAGGAGATAAATCCTTAACTGATAAATCTTGGAAACATCTAAAATTCTGTATCCTTAGTGTTTTAATCATCTGCTCACCCACTCACCGAACATAAAAACGAACAAACATTCTAAATTCAATATATCATATCTAGGGCAAATTAGCAAGATATCCATTGGTCTCTCGTAATGCCCAGAAATTTGAAAAAGCCACGAACCTAGAAAGTTCATGGCTTTTACCGCATTACCTATACTGATTTAGATAAGTCCGAAAAGTATCTTTTAATTCAGGACGCCGCAAGGCATATTCTACTGTTGCTTTGAGGTAATCCAATTTATTGCCGATGTCGTAGCGTTTTCCTTTGATTTCGCACGTGTAGACGGCTTGGCGGTTGGCCATGAGTTTTAGGGCGTCGGATAATTTGATTTTCCCTTTTTTATTAGGTTGGACACGGCGCAGTATTTCAAAGATGTCCGGTGTCAGGATATAGCGTCCCAGCATGGCTGATTTGCCATCAGCTTCAAGGCCGACTGCTTTTTCTGCATCGAGGAAACGGGAAACTCCTTCTTCTTCCATAGCGGCACTTTGAATGATATTCCGCGAGACGACCTGCGCTTCCTTCAATGTCTGGCATCCCACCATGGTGGCACCGCATTTATTATACGTTCGCATCAGCTGGTGTATGGCGGGTTCCGGCTCATGATAGATGATATCATCGCCGAGGAGTACGGCAAAGGGTTCATTATCGATGAAGGATTCAGCACAAAGGATAGCATCTCCCACGCCACGTATATGTTTCTGGCGAATGTAATGAATATTTATCTTGGAGATTTCCTGTACCATGTCCAGCATCGCCACTTTCCCATGCTGGCGCAGATGGTATTCTAAATCTACATTGGTGTCGAAATGGTCCTCGATAGCCCGTTTCCCGTGACCAGTTATGATCAAAATTTCTTCGATGCCGCTTTGAATGGCTTCTTCTACGACATACTGGATGACAGGCTTGTCTACAATGGGAATCATCTCTTTAGGGATTGATTTAGTCGCCGGCAAAAAGCGCGTCCCATAACCGGCCGCGGGGATAACGGCTTTACGAATGGGCTTCATATTTTTTCACCATCTCCAGGGCACTGGCAATGACATCATCCATATCATAATACTTGTATTCCGCTAAGCGGCCACCAAAGATAACGTTTTTTTCTTTCGCTGCTAAGGCTGCATACTGTTCATATAAATGCTGATTCCGTTCGTTGTTGACCGGATAATAGGCTTCTTCGCCAGGATGCCAATCTGCCGGGTATTCTTTCGTAACATAAGTAACAGGCTGTTCGCCGAATTCAAAATGCTTATGTTCGATACTGCGCGTATAGGGCGTTTCCCGATCCGTATAGTTCATGACAGCTACGCCTTGATAATTTTCTTCTTCCATCCGTTCCGTTTCAAAACGAAGGCCGCGGTATTCCAGGCGTCCCAGTTTATAATCGAAGTATTCATCAATAGGACCGGTATAGACTACGGTCTTTGCCAGCCCTTCATATTCATGGCGAGCCTGATTATAATCGACGCCAGTCCGCACTTCGATGCCTTCAAGCAAGGCATTGATCAATACATTATATCCCCCGATGGGAATGCCCTGATAACGGTCATTGAAATAATTATTGTCAAACGTATAGCGTACAGGCAGGCGCTTGATGATGAAAGCCGGAAGCTCCGTGCAGCTCCGTCCCCACTGTTTTTCCGTATACCCTTTGATCAGCTTCGTATAGATGTCCGTACCAATAAGGGAAATGGCCTGTTCTTCCAGATTCTTAGGTTCCGTAATCCCCGCTTCCTGACGCTGCTGGGCAATCTTGGCAGCCGCCTGCTTCGGCGTGACGACACCCCACATCTTAGTAAAGGTATTCATATTAAAAGGCAGGTTGTACAATTCACCTTTATAATTCGCTACCGGCGAATTGACATAATTATTGAATTCCACGAACTGGTTCACATAATCCCAAACCGCTTTATTCGAAGTATGGAAAATATGAGCTCCATATTTGTGAATGCGAATACCTTCCTTTTCTTCGCAATACACATTGCCGCCCACATGGTCACGCCGTTCCAGAACCAAACAAGACTTACCAGCCTTCGTCATTTCGTGAGCAAACACAGAACCGAACAGGCCACTGCCAACAATTAAATAATTATACATCCTCCTCACTCCTAAATCTACTTCATAATTTTAATTTTATTAACCCCCATAATGCTAAGTGCACTGCCTAAGTTCTAAGGTCAAAACCCAAAAAAATTCGATACACTTACTTCAAGCCTTGTGTAAGCTGTCTTTGGAAATGACTGTGATAGCGTAAAAGTTGTAAAGTACTACATTTTATTTCAACTCATTAATATCCGTCCCACTAACATGACCTAGCCCAACATTTTCATGATTATCCCATCCAGTATAAATAATATGATATACACCATCAATATAAAGCAAACAGCTTCGATAAATACCGGAATTATCCCAATAATTGCCCTTACGCTCTGAAAGTACTTTTTTAGAAGGTGTAAACTTCATTCCATCTTCTGAAATGCTATAATACAGCCCCATATGGTAATGATTTTTTGCCCCATTATGATAAGCAACATATATTAATTCATACCCATTAGAAGTCTTCTCTACATCCAGGTGCCAAGGGCATAAATCATTACCATAATCAATTTCAATTTCCTTTGGAGTAGAATAGTTATTGAGACCGCTACCTTCTGTATACCATATTTTTTTATTATTTACGTACCAAATTTTATATATACCATGGTCATAAACAATTGCAGGACTAATCCAATCAACTTTGTCTTTTCCGCTAGATGAATACATCGGTTCTTTGGATGACCAATGTATTCCATCATCACTGGTTCTTCTAAAAATAGTAATTACATTGTGGACTTCATCAACATATCTCCACCAACATTCTAGGGAGTGTAAAATAGTTTGTGTAAATCGGTATTGCATGAATCTACTTTATGCCCCATACTGGGGTAAACAAAGATA
>NZ_JBBMEU010000064.1:0-12421 GCF_040096415.1 Megasphaera intestinihominis | reverse complement strand
CGACAAGGACCTGGATATCAAGGTCCTTGTCGCCGTCATAGCCGAGGACTTCCGTCACTTCCCCTTCGGCTTTGCGCCCTTCTTCGGGCCACTTGGTGATCTTGACCAGGACGCGGGCACTGCTGCGGGCGCCGCCGGTCTTGTCGAGGGGCACGTAGACGTCTTCGCGGATGCGTTCGTCGTCCGGCGTGACGAAGGCGCTGTGTTTTTCCAGCTGGAACGTACCGACCAGGGTCTTGTTGACCCGTTCGACGATGGATACGATTTCCCCTTCCTGTTTATGACGGCCATCGCCGCTGTGCAGGATGCGGACCGTGACCTTATCGTTATTCATGGCCGTATGGCGGTTCTGTTCGGCAATGTATACGTCCTCCGTCAGGTCCTGGCTGAGGACGAACCCGAAGGTCGGCGTATAACCTTTATAAATACCGGTGATTTCCTGGGGCTGTTTGGCCGAGATATACCGGTCTCCTGCGATTCTCATGAGCTTTTCACTCCTCACTAATTCTTCAAATGTGTCAAATACGTCAGCCAGCCGGGCGCCGGTGATGCCGAGCTGTTCGGCACAGTCTTCGACCGTTGCGCCGCCGCTGTCTTCATTACATATACTTATTATATCATGAGCCAGCTGTAAATCCATAGTTCCCCTCCTCAAATCGCCGTTCTGCAAAGGATAAAAAAGGAGCCGCCGCATATGCGACAGCCCCTAAGAATTCATTAAAAAGTATGCATCAGTCTGCCTAACAGCAATGTACAAATGGCAAATGCTATCGACAGGACGATAGTCAGTTTGGAAAGCAGGGCATCCATGCCGCGGGCCCGGCTCCCGAACAAGTCTTCGGCACCGCCGCCGAAACCGGCGCCCATGCCCTGGGTCTTGCTCTTCTGTGCCACGACGACACCGATGATGAGCAGTGCCAAAATGACAACGATGATTTCTAATGCTGTGATCACGTTAATCCTCCTCACACAATGACGCTAACAGTACTATTGTACACTCATTTAGCTTTTCTATCAATAGGTTCTTTGGCTTTCTCATCGGGTTCCGTTTCTTTTTCGGCATTGCGCGTTTCCAGATAATGTTCCAGCTTGCGTTTGACCCGCTGCAGGGCATTGTCGATGGACTTGACGTGCCGGTGCAGCTGACGGGACATCTCGTTGTAGGATTTGCCGTCGAGATAGGCTGTCAGGACCTGCCATTCCAGATCGCTGAGGATCTCATTCATCTTCAGTTCGATATCATTGAATTCTTCGCGGCTGATGACCAGCTCTTCGGGATCGCTGACGCGGATGCCGGACAGGATGTCCTGCAGCGTCCGGTCCGATTCGTCTTCATAGACGGGCTTGTTGAGAGACACATACGAGTTAAGGGGTATGTGTTTCTGCCGCGTCGCCGTCTTGATGGCCGTGATGATCTGCCGGGTAATGCATAACTCGGCAAAGGCCCGGAACGACGACAGCTTGTCGCCGCGGAAATCCCGCGTCGCCTTGTAGAGGCCGATCATGCCTTCCTGGATGATGTCATCCCGGTCGGCGCCGACCAGGAAGTAGGCGCGGGCTTTGGATTTGACGAAGTTGCGATACTTGTTGACGATATAATCGGCCGCTTTGCCATCGTGCTCTTCCTGGGCGATGCGTACGATTTCTTCATCTGTCATGCCTGCAAAGCGGTCATGTTTTTCTTCTGCATTGGACGCTGCCTGCATAATCGTTACCTCGCTTATTTTAAATTATTCGCCTGCCTGCCGCTGCCGCACGACTTCATACATGAGCAGGGCCGCTGCGACGGAGGCGTTGAGGGAGTTGACGTGGCCGAACATGGGAATCTGGACCAGGACGTCGCACGTCTCCTTGACCAGGTGCGAGATGCCCCGGCCTTCACTGCCGATGACCAGGACGACCGGGTCCGTCAGGGAGCTGTGGAAATAGTCCGTCTCGCCGTCCATATCGGCGCCGATGACCCAGAAACCGCGCTTCTTGAGCTGCTTCAGGGTCTGGGCGATGTTGCCGATCTGCACGAGGGGCATGTATTCGACGGCGCCGGCCGACGTCTTGCCGACAGTCTCATTGATGAGCGCCGTCCGCCGCTTGGGCAGGAGGACGGCGTCGACGCCGGCACATTCCGCCGTGCGGATGATGGCCCCCATGTTGTGGACGTCTTCGATGCCGTCGAGGAGGACCAGGAACGGTACCTTCCCCTTTTCATCAGCAGCGATGAGAACGTCTGTCAAATCGGCGTATTCCACGGGCTTGGCAAAGGCGATGACGCCCTGGTGGCGGTTCCCCGGTGCCAGGTGGTTGAGGACCTTCAGGGGCACGTCTTCGACGAGGATTTCCTTCCGGCCTGCCAGGTCGCGGATGCGCTGCAGCGGCTGCGACTCATTGCCGGCAGCGACGTACAGCTTGGTGATGGACCGGCCGGCCTTCAGGGCTTCGGTGACGCTGTTGCGGCCGATGATGATATTTGCCTCACTCATTCCATTCCTCCATGTTTTTCGTTACAATAGGCTTTCGTTTCTTCATAGACCTGGGCCATGACGGCGTCCAGGCGTTCCGTCCGGCCAGCCATGACCAGGTAGCCCACCAGGGCTTCCAGGGCCGTGCTGTCGTGGTACTCGGCGACGGTGGCGCTCTTCGGCGCCAGGGTATAGGCATTGCGGGCCCGCTGGCAGACGGCCTTTTCGTCGTCCGTCAGGCCGTCGTGGATGCGGCGGTAGACATAGGCCTGGGCCTTGGCGGATACGAATTCTGCCGCCAGCGTGTGCAGGACCTGGACGTGGGGGATGCCCGTTTCCACCAGGCGCCGGCGCAGGGTCAGGGCGTAATAGGCGTCACCGACGAAGGCCAGGTTGATCGAGTCGAGATGGGCCGCATCCTGGTCGGGCACGTCCAGGCGCTTGCCGTCGGCAAAGGCCTGGTAGGCCCGTTTCTTCAGTGCTTGCAGTTGTTTGAATTTCACTTTTTCCAGCGCGCTCCCTGCGGCGAATCTTCGATAGTGATGCCAAGAGCGGCCAGTTTATCGCGGATGGCGTCGGCCAGGGCGTACTGTTTCTGGGCGCGGCATTCCTGACGGATGTCGAGGATGGCCTGCATGAGGTCGTCGTAGTCCTTGCTGCTGGCGTCTTCCTTCTTGCCGGTCCAGCGGTCTTCGAGGATGCCGAGGATATCCGTGAAGGTCTTGAAGACGCGCTTGACTTCCGACATGGCTGCCGAATCGACGGGGACGCCGTTGTTGACGACGGCATTCTTGAAGATGTTGACGTTCTTGGCCAAATCGAACATGGCCGCGCTGGCCAGGGCCGTATTGAAGTCGTCGCACATAGCATTTTCAAAGTCTTCTTCGTCCTTGTGGGCCGTTTCCAGGAGCTGCTGGGCTTCCGGCGATTTAGCACCGGCCGGCATAGCCAGGAGTTCCAGGACGTTGTCGATGGCCGTGCCCAGGCGTTCGAGGCTGCGCGTCATTTCTTCCAGCCGTTCGTCGCTGAAGTCCAAGGGGCTGCGGTAGTGGTTGGAAATGAGGAAGAAGCGCAGGGCATCGGGGCTGTAGTGTTCCAGGACGTCCTTGACCAGGAAGAAGTTATTCAGGGACTTGCTCATCTTTTCCGAGTTGATGGTGATGAAGCCGTTGTGGAGCCAGTATTTGACCATCGGTTTCTTGCCCGTAAAGGCTTCGGACTGGGCGATTTCGTTTTCATGGTGCGGGAAGATGAGGTCGCTGCCGCCGCCGTGGAAGTCGAAGGTATCGCCAAGGTACTTATTGCTCATAGCCGAGCATTCGATGTGCCAGCCCGGACGGCCTTTGCCCCAGGGGCTGTCCCACGACGGTTCGCCGGGCTTAGCACCTTTCCAGAGGGCGAAGTCCATGGGATTGTGCTTGCGGTCGTCGACTTCGATACGGGCGCCGGCCATCATGTCGTCGAGGCTGCGACCGCTCAATTCGCCGTAGTCGGCGAACTTTTCGACGCTGTAATAGACGTTGTGGTCGATGACGTAGGCATAGCCTTTGTCGATGAGGGTCTGGACCATGTTGATGATTTCATCCATGTGTTCCGATACGCGGGGATACTTGTCGGCCCGGCGGATGTGGAGCTTGTCCATGACGTCGAAGTACGATGCGATATAGCGGTTGGAAATGGTATCCCACGTGACGCCTTCGCCGTTGGCAGCGTTGATGATCTTATCGTCGACGTCGGTGAAGTTCTGGATGTGCGTGACTTCATAGCCCAAGTGTTCCAGATAGCGCTTGATGACGTCCCACGTGACGAAAGGACGGGCATTGCCCATGTGGGAATGGTTGTACGGCGTAATGCCGCAGACATACATCTTGACCTGGCCCGGCGTAACGGGCACGAAGATTTCTTTTTTACGGGTCAATGTATTATATACTTTCAGTTCTCTCATACGGTAACCTCCCTGAAATTTGAACAAAAAGGCCACCATCCCCTATGACAGAGACGGTGGCCCGTGGTTCCACTCTGTTTTTACGGCAGTGCCGTAATCTTTACTGCGCAGTAACGGGCGCCCCCGGACCGGATTACTCCTTTCACCCGGCCTGCTCACAAAGGCAGCATTGCAGTTTTATGACCTGGAAAGGCTCTCAGCCATGACCCTTCTTCTCTGTCGGATGCCACTGCAACTCATTTTGATCATCGCAGATTCTTATTTGATACATATTATTAGTTAATACGTATGTATATAGTACCCAATAATCGGGCTCATGTCAAGCCCTTTATGCCAACGTTTCGTCCAGACGGGCCAGGACTTTGTCGCGGCCCATGAGGGCGACGATGACGTTTAGGTCCGGGCCGTGCATGACGCCGGTGACGGCGACGCGGATAGGCATGTAGACGAACTTGCCCTTGACCTTGAGGCCCTTCTGGATTTTCTTGAACAGGGGCTGTACCGTGTCGGGCGTGACGTCGTCGAGGGCAGCCAGTTCATCCCGGAACATCTTGAGGACGGACGGAGCCGTTTCTTCTTTGAGGACTGCTGCGGTTTCTTCATTTTCCGGCGCATAGTCGTCGGTGAAGAAGACCTTGGCAGCGTCGACGATCTGAGCGCCGTACTGGACGTGTTCGCGCATGGCGGCGCAGATGGCTTTCAACCAGGCAGCTTCCTTTTCGTCCGGATTTTCGCTGGCATAACCTGCCTTCTGCAGGTGCGGCAGGCAGACGGCATAGAGCTGGTCTTCATCGAGCTGCTTCATGTAATGGAAGTTGATCCAGTTGAGCTTTTCGATGTCGAAGACGGCCGGGTTCTTGGCGACGCGGTCGAGGGTGAACTGTTCGATGAGTTCATCGCGGCTGAAGATTTCCTGATCGCCTTCCGGCGTCCAGCCGAGGAGGGCCAGGAAGTTGACCAGTGCGTCGGGCAGGTAGCCCATATCGCGGTACTGCTGGACCGATGTAGCGCCATGGCGCTTGCTCATCTTCTTCTTGTCGGCGCCGAGGATGAGCGATACGTGAGCGAACTGCGGGGCTTCAAAGCCCAATGCCTTGTAGATGACCAGCTGGCGCGGCGTGTTGGACAAGTGTTCTTCCGCACGGATGACGTGGGTGATGTGCATGAGGGCATCGTCGAGGACGACGCAGTAGTTATAGACCGGGATGCCGTCGGATTTGACGATGACGAAGTCGCCGACGTTGTTGGAATCGAAGGATACGTGACCGCGGACGAGGTCGTCCAGTTCAATCGTTTCGTTCTTCGGCGTCTTGATGCGGATGACGTGGGGACGGCCTTCCTTGAGGTACTGTTCGACCGTTTCTTTGGGCAGGTCAGCGCATTTGCCGGAGTAGACCGGCGTTTCCCCTTTGGCCAGCTGAGCCTGTTTTTCCGCTTCCAGTTCTTCCGGCGTGCAGAAGCAGTAGTAGGCCTTGCCTTCGGCCAAGAGCTTTTCCGTATATTTCTGATAAATGCCCAGGCGTTCAGTCTGGCGGTACGGGCCATCGGGACCGCCGACGTCGATGCCTTCATCCCAGGTGATGCCCAGCCATTTCAGGGCTTCCTTGATGTTTTCTTCCGATTCCGACGTCGAACGCTTGCGGTCCGTATCTTCGATGCGGACGACGAACTTACCGTGGTTGTGCTTGGCAACGAGGTAGTTGAACAGTGCCGAACGGGCACCGCCGATGTGGAACGGGCCTGTCGGGCTCGGAGCAAAACGAACGCGTACTTCCTGTGACATAAAAAATTCCTCCTAAAGACTATATATATGTATTATTGATAGCTAAGGACCATGGCTGCCGCCTGGGCGGCCATGCCTTCTTCCCGGCCGACGAACCCCAGTTTCTCTGTCGTCGTCGCCTTGACGGAGACAGCAGTCTTGGGGATACGCAGGGCCTCGGCAATATTAGCGATCATCTGCGGCACATAGGGCTTGATTTTAGGCCGTTGTGCCAATAAGGTCACGTCGAGGTTGACGATGCGGCAGCATTTCTCCCGCAGCAGATGGCGGACCTTTTCCAAGAGGACCAGGCTGGAAATATCCTTGAAGGCCTGGTCCGTATCGGGAAAATACGTCCCGATATCGCGGAGCCCGGCGGCTCCCAGCAGGGCGTCCATGATGGCGTGGATGACGACGTCGGCATCGGAATGGCCATCGAGGCCCCGTTCAAAGGGAATCTCGACGCCGCCCAGGACCAGGCGCCGCCCTTCTTTCAGGCGGTGGACGTCATAGCCCGTACCGATGCGCTGGACTTCCCTCCCCTTCATGTACAGGGACAGGATGGGAATGTCGTCGCGCGTCGTCACCTTGCGGTTCTTCTCGCTCCCTTCGAGGATGACCACGGGTATACCCAGGGCTTCGACGAGGGATGCGTCATCTGTCGCCTGGATGCCCTCGGTCCGGGCGTGCTCATGGGCTTCCATGAGCAGGTCGCGGTGAAAGATCTGCGGCGTCTGGGCGGCGACCAGGCGGCTGCGGTTCAGCGTATGGAGCCGGCCGTCGTCGCCGCGGACCTTGACCGTATCCTTGAGAGGGATGCCGTAAATGGCAGCTCGGGCCGTTTCCATCATGGCCGCGCCCTGGTCATACCAGTCCGGGCCGGCAAAAGGCCGGGCGCCGTCGTGGACCATGACCACATCCACGTCGCGGCTGACGGCCATGAGGCCGTTGTAGACCGAATCTTCCCGTTCGGCGCCGCCCAGGGCGTAGCGTACGGGCTGGATAGGATGGAGGTCATCGACGAGGCGGCGGATTTCCTTCTCATCGACGCGGGAATGGACGATGACCACTTCACTGACCGACCGGGCCGCGAAAATGTGGCGCAGCGTATGGGTCAGGACAGGCTCGCCGCACAAGGGATAGAAGAGCTTGTTCCGCTCGTAGCCGAAGCGGCTCCCTGTGCCGGCCGCTACGACGATGACAGATACTTTCACACATTTCACCTACTCATTTGCAATCTTAACGAATATCATGCGCCCAGCCGACGTCTGCAGGACAGACGTCACCGTAACGGGCACAGTAGAACCGATGTATTTCTGGCCATCTTCGACGACGATCATCGTGCCGTCATCGAGATAGGCGACGCCCTGGTTCTCTTCCTTGCCGGCCTTGACGATGAGGACGTTCATGTGTTCCCCAGGGATGCGGGCCGGTTTCAGGGCATTGGCCAGGTCGTTGATGTTGAGGACGGCCACGCCCTGGAGGGCGGCGACTTTATTCAGGTTATAGTCGTTAGTGACGACTTTGGCATTGATCTTGCGGCCCAGGCGGACGAGCTTGGAATCGACGCCCTGGACGTCGTCGAAATCGTCGTTGATGATGCGGACTTCGACGTAATTATCTTCCTGCATCTGTTTCAGGATATCCAGGCCGCGGCGGCCCTTATTGCGCTTCAACAGGTCCGACGAATCAGCGATGAGCTGCAATTCTTCCAGGACGAAGACCGGCACCAGCAGCGGCCCTTCCAGGAAGCCGGTACTGCAAATCTCGGCGATGCGGCCGTCGATGATGGCACTCGTATCGAGGAGCTTGCCGGAAAATTCCATGTCCTTATGCTTGCTGCCGTGATCCTTGCCGGACTTGCCCAGGCGCAGATTGCCTGCCAGGGCGATGATTTCGCTCTTCTTGCGGATGGCGATGCTCATGCCGGCGTAGCCGAAGACGATGCTGAAGACGATAGGCCCGTAGGCCCCGATGATCGGCAGGCGTGCGAACGCTAGGCCAATTAAATTCGCAATGATAAGTCCAAAAAGCAACCCCAGCGTCCCGACGATGATGTCCTGGCTCTCGAAATCATTCAGGCCCGATTCGATGCGGTGAATCGCTGCCCAGATGAGGCGCAGCACGAACGGCGAAATCCCATAGCCCACCAGGGCCCCGACGATGATGCCGACGATATAGGCTACGATGGTGATGATAGTCGTACCGAAAATACTGCCGTGGAAAAATTCCCCTTCGATTTCGGCACTGATGAAGGGCGTCGTAATCACCTGGTCGGCAATCATGACGAAGATGACGGCCATAATCAGGACGATGACACCTTTTATGATGTTATCGGCCACATTGCGGCCATTGAACTTCTTCGATTTCGGCCCATCATGATTCGATTCATATTTATCTTCCATAGAGTAAAAAAACACCTCCCCTTTGTATATACTTCTATAACTATACTAGTTTACCACATTTCCCGTCAATGTACCACAGGTGGCGTGTAAAGTTTTTGTGTAGGCCTGTTTATAACACCTTGCACTAGTAAATCATAAATTAGTAAGTTACGATTTACTAATTTACGATTTACTAAATAATGACTCACTCACACAGATACCGATAGAGCTTATCCTCAACAGGCTTGTCCAAAAGGAACTGGAAATTGACGATAGGCAGCTGCTGCCCTTTGCCATCGGCAATCGTCGTTTCGACAGGATCGCCTAATACCGTCAAATCTCCCATGTAATAGAAGTCGGAGCCTTCGGCATCGCTCTTTTTTACAAACAGCAGTTTCCGCGTGTGCTCATTGCAAATCGCCGGAATCTGCGACGACGTCAGGTGAATCCGAGCCCGCGTCATCCAGCTGAACTGCTGTGGCGAGACGAACTGGTCTTCGTACTTCGTATTGGCCGAAATGTCGTCACGTTTCTCATAGGTGACGAAAATAGGACACGTAGCCCCGACAATCTGATAGCCATTGAGCGTGCCTTCGCGATTCGTCTCATAATTGAGAATACGCGATACGTCTTTACGGGAATAGCGGCCGTAGCGGACAAAGCCTTTAATGATTTCCGGTTCGTCGTGGACGTAGAGGCTTTCAAAACGATAGGTCCCATAGTCGAGGATATCTTGAACATAGCACTGAAATTCTTTATTTTCTTTCAAATCGTTCCAATAAGGAGTCGCTGTATAAGCATGATTTTCAAAGGAAATGAGCGGCTGTCCGCCGTATTTTTTTCTGGCCGTTTTAGTAAAAAATTGCAAATCCAGCAGGCGGGCCACGCTTTCCATCGTTTCCGCAGACGGCAGGAAATGGTATGTTTCGTTCATTTCCTTAGCCAGGGCCGCCGTAGACCAGGAATCTTCTGTCAGCAAATGGCGCAAGACCAGCAATTCTTCTATCCGTTTGCCATTGGCCAGTTCCAGGCTCATCATCTTCAGCACAGCCCGATGCGATGCGTTCAGCGTCGAGTTATAAGGCTCCATGTATTGAACAAATTCAAAAAAAGACTCTTTCTTAGCGACGAACAGCGCCGGATCCTTGTCGCCAAAGCGGACAAAATCCATCATCATGGGCTGGCGGCCCAGGCGATAGGCCATATTACGATATGATTCTTTCAAATCCCGCAGGTCTGCCAAAGCACTTTTGGCATCAATAGCCGCGTAAATTCGTTCTTTGGCGATATCGTCAAAATGAACCGACGTCGGTCCCGGCAGAAAATTGACCTGCATGAGGCGGCGGACAAAATCCTTATCATACGTCCGGTCGCCAAACAGGGCGATGGGAAGTAAAAAGTTATTTTCATAGTTGCCAATGAAATCGAGCACTTCTAAATAGCGCTTATGCGGATATTTGCGAAGCCCCCGGCCTAACTGCTGCACAAAGACGATAGCCGACGTTGTCGGTCGCAGCATGATGACCTGATTGACCTGGGGAATGTCGACGCCTTCATTGAAAATATCACAAGTGAAAATGTAATCGAGATACTGCGGGTCTTCGGCAGCTTTCGCCTCTAAATGACGAATCGCTTCACTCCGTTCGCTTTCGCGCGACGCGCCCGTCAAGGCGATTGCCCGTTTCCCATGCTGGCGAAACGCTTCAGCCAAGGCCTGCGCTTCTTCTACATTGCGGCAAAAGACGAGGCCTTTGATGCGGTCGGCATCACTGCCATACAAATCGGCATAATATAATATATGTTTTATACGTTCTTCGCAAGTCAAGAGAGCAAAATCGCTTTTATCGTCCAACACGTTGCCATTGACGGTAATCTCGCTGATGCCGTGGTAGTGAAAAGGAACGAGCATATTTTCTTCCAAGGCGTCGTGCAAGCGGATTTCATAAGCAATATGATGATGGAACAAAGCATAAATATCGAAATCATCGGACCGTTCCGGTGTCGCCGTCATACCTAACAGAAATTTGGGCCGAAAATAGCCAATGACCTTTTGGTACGTCGCGGCTCCGCCATGATGCACTTCGTCGATGACAATATAGTCAAAAGCATCGGGCGCAAAGGTATGGAGTATTTCATCCTGGGCCAAGGTCTGAATGGTCGCAAAAATATAGGGCTTATCCATTTCTTTATCGTGCCCTGTCAGCAGCCCCGTATCGGCTGGATTAATGCCAATCCGGACGTAACTGTCCCGTGCACTTTTGACGATGAGCTCCCGATGGACGACAAAGAGAAACCGCCGGGGATGCGTTTTTAAGACATCAAAGGCCGACAAATAGGTTTTCCCCGTCCCAGTCGCTGAAATGAGCAGCCCCCGGTCCTGACCATCGTCGCGCAACTTTTGAATCCCCGCTAAAGCCGCTTTTTGCATGGCGTTCGGCTGGATTTTATGAAAAGGAACATACACGGACTGCCGTTTCGGTTTATTGTGCGTGTACACAGACTCATAAGCCTGAATCCACGCTTCATCGACGACTTCCGCCGTATCCCACAAGGCATCAAATTCTTCCTTGGTCTGCCTGATGAGCGAGCCGTTTTCTGCCGATGTAAAGAACACATTCCATTCCTGATTGTGCGTCAAGGCATTGGCCGTCATGTTACTGCTGCCAATGACCATGGTATAATTTTCCGGCCCTGCCTGGGAACGATGAAAGAGATAGCCTTTGGCGTGAAAAGCCCGTTCTTCCGTTACCATGCGCAATTCGACATTGGGAAACTTCAACAATTCCCGCAATGCACCGGGTTCCGTAAAGTTCAAATACTGAGAGGCTAAAATCTTCCCCGTCGCCGTCCGGTTCTGAATGAGCGCATCCTTCAGACAGGCAATCCCGCTTTTCGTCAAAAAGGCAACGGAAAACAAGAAGGAATCACAAACGTACAACTGTGACAAAATCGTATCGAGGACCTTGCGCTTTTTATCCCTATTGTTGGTCAGAATTTTCGGAACATACCGTTGGTCCGCTTCCACCGTATAATCAATGAAACCTTCGCGCAAACACTGCTCCAAAGCCCCATATTCCCCCATGGCTATCGCCTACTTTCCAGAAAGCTTTTTCATGATAGGCACATCTGCCGGTGCCCAGTCCAGCGTCGGCATGTCTTCAGGAGCCATCCATTTCGCATCGACGTGTTCTTTGCGGACAAAATCGGGCTTGTCCAAATGGCAGTAAAAGGCGTACATGGTCATGGAAAAATCAGGATAATCATGATGGACCGTCATGTACAAATCCGATTCTTTGACAGATACATGGACATCCATTTCTTCCCGCAGTTCCCGTTCAATGGCCGTATGCTTGGCTTCGCCCGGTTCAATCTTGCCACCGGGAAACTCGTATTTGAAACTGACATAGTCAAATTTTCCCTGGCCCCGTTCCATACAAAGAATTTTCCCATCATACTCCAAAATCGCGGCTACCACTTCTAAATGTTTCATCAAAATTCCCCTTTTCTGCATTGTTTTCTCTATTGTATCACATCCGAATCGCTCCGTATATTTTTACCGTTTCCACATAATTTTTCCCCTTCTTATATAGTGATTTTTCTGATAGTATGCGGCTTCCCTTCTATCCATCGAAAAAATTTTTATCGAATATCTCCAACACAGCTCTCCGTTTTGGCAACCAGCTTGCATCTCCCTACGGTCGATTCCTGCTGTGCCAAAAAGGGTCTTCGCAGGGGAGGCAAAGCCCCTACATGACTACGGCGACTTTCTTTTTTTGAACCTCTCCCGCTTATAGAATCGGGAGATTCTTGAGAAGGTTGCTGTTTAAGTTTCCTCCTGAAATCAGGATAGCCTTATTCTCAAAGGGCTGTCCAA
>NZ_JBBMEU010000063.1:0-13419 GCF_040096415.1 Megasphaera intestinihominis | reverse complement strand
CGACAGGATGTCTCAGCTTATGCAGCAATACGATGTTGCTTATTGAATCGATTTACACAAAACTCTTGACACACCCGTTAATTTTGACGAACGAGATGAAATTTTAAAGAAGTATTTAGGGCCTTATTTAAAAAACTCATTAATGTTTGATGGTAACATCTCTTTTTATGAAATTGTAGCTACTGCTTTTAAACCGGTTATGCTGGAAGAACATTTTCGGTGTGTACCAGAAATCATTGGTTATAGCAATGAAAAAATGTATAATAATCGAATTTTGCCATTGCGGGATTCTCATTCTTCAGAATTAATGCCACCTGTTATTAACTATCGAGTGGATGGTAGACGTAATGGTAAAGCAAAAATTAATGACAAAGAGGCTGAGTGTATCGTTTCCTTGATGTTGGCTTGTTGGGAACAAACTGAATATGCTGATAAAACGTTTGGTATCATTTCGTTATTAGGTGATGAACAAGCTTTTTATATTATGAATTTTGCATATAATCATGATATCAATATGCAAGAGTGGAATCAGCGACAAGTCGTGGTTGGAAATGCAGCATCCTTTCAGGGGGATGAACGCGATGTCATGTTTCTAAGTATGGTAGATGACGATGAATCGGCAAATCGTAGTCGTACTAAACTGGATTTGCGAAGAAGATATAATGTTGCGGCTAGTCGGGCGAAGGATCAGTTATGGGTCGTAAATTCTCTAGACTATACTAAACTTAAACATGGGGAAAATCTTGAAGATGAAGATGTTCGTTTTGGACTTTTAGAATATGCTGAAAATTATCAGGAACATAGAGCGCGTTTCTTGGAAGCGGAAGTTAAGGCTGAATCACCTTTTGAAGCTGAGGTAGCTAAATATCTATTGGCGAAAGGCTACCATATCCAGCAACAGTATGAAGCAGGTCCATATCGCATCGATATCGTTGTATCTTATGAGAACAAACAAATTGCCATTGAATGTGATGGAGAAAGATTCCATAGTGGAGCTGCGAAAATTGAAGAAGACATGGAAAGACAATGTATATTACAACGTATTGGATGGAAGTTTATTCGTATTCGTGGTGGCATGTATTACCGGGATAAAGACGGTACCATGGAGGATGTTATTAAAAAGCTCACCACTTACGGGATTTATACTGAAAATTCTCAGAACAGCGCGGACGATGATCAATATCATTCATGCGGTTTGTACCAGCGTGTTGTTAATCGAGCTCAACAAATTAGAGATGAATGGCATAAACAAGATAATGTGATAAAAACTGCTGCTAATAAAATTGTTCAATATCCAGAGTCAATAAGCGAAGTTCCATTAAAAGCTGTTATGTCGCCTGGAAATCAATATAAGGTTCATTATAAAAAAGAAACAGTGGCCCCCAAAACACTGAATTTGAAGCAACAAAGAAAAATCAAGATGGGTGATAAAGTAACGGTTAGATTAAATGAAAGTACAAAGACATATATCATGATGAAAAACTCTAGAGGTTCTCTTACTGAATTAACAAAAGCATGTTTAGGGCACTCTGTAGGAGACGAGATTATCTACCAAAATAATAAAGGAAAAATCTTAGGAATTAAGTAGTCTAGCTGAACACGGCTGAAAAGGAGATTTTATGGATAAAACAATATTTTCTATAGGCGGGAAAAACTGCCTTATTTATTCAGCAGGGCAGCCGGTGTATCTATTGATACAGCCTGTTGATGACCATGATTGGGAGGTATTGGACGAACAGGTAACAGCCATTGCGAAGGCTGTCCAAGTACCTTTCGTTTTTGTCGCTTTTCTGGTAAAAGATTGGAATCAGGAATTATCTCCCTGGGATAGTCCTGCTGTTTTTGGGTGTTCTGATTTTGGGCATGGTGCAGCCGAAACCCTACACTTCGTAGAAACAGTTCTCTTGCCAGCTGTCCGCCTGCGATACCATTTACCTGAAGGCATCCCTGTTATTTTAGGCGGATATTCCCTGGCAGGGCTCTTTGCTTTGTGGTGCGCCTGGCAGACGCCAGCCTTCTCGGCTATTGCTGCCGCGTCGCCGTCGGTCTGGTTTCCCCATTGGCTGGATTATGCCAGTCAGCGGCCGCCGCAGACCCAGGCCGTATACTTGAGCCTGGGCGACAAAGAGGAAAGGACGCGCAATCCTGTCATGGCGGCGGTAGGGGACTGTATTCGTCAGCAGTATGCCTGTTTAGTAGAATTGTCCCGCATGCAGGTGCTGTTGGAATGGAATAAGGGAAACCATTTCCAACAGACTGGGCAGCGTTGTGCTAAGGCTTTTGCATGGTGTGTGTCATCATTGGCGCAGGGGCCAGGCGGCGCCAGCAGCACCAGAGGATAGCCAGCCAGACGGGCATGATGAGGACGGCTGTGAGCATGTCCGGCATTTGGGTCATCATGAGGACGATGAAGCAGAGGAAGGCCAGGCAGAAATAGTCCGCTGTCGGATACCAGAGGGACGGGAACTTCGTGGTCTTGCCCGTTTTCTGGCAGTAGGCCTTGAATTTCAGGTGCGTCACGATGATGGTGATCCAGTTGACGATGGTGGCGCCGACGGTGAGGGACAGGAAATACATGAAGATTTTTCCCGGGAAGAAGTAGGTCACGGCGACGACGAACAAGGTCAGGCCCGAGCAGAGGCAGAGTGTGTGGACCGGCACGCCCCGGGACGACAGCTTCTTGAACCACTGCGGGGCGTTGCCTTCTTCTGCCAGGCCGAAGGCGATGCGGGAATTGCCGTAAATGGCCGAGTTATAGACGGAAATGGCTGCCGCCAGGACGACGAAGTTGAGGAGATTGGCCGCTGCCGGGAAGCCGACGTTAGTGAAAATCTGGACGAAGGGACTGTTCTGTGTGCCAATCTGGTTCCATGGCCACAAGGTCATGATGACGACCATGGTGCCGATGTAGAAGACGAGGATGCGCCAGATGATCTGGTTGATGGCCTTGGGCAGGGACCGTTCGGGATTTTCTGCTTCTCCCGCCGTGATGCCAATCAGTTCGACGCCGCCAAAGGAAAAGATGACCGTCACCATGGCCAGGCAGAAGCCCCAGATCCCGTTTGGCAGGATGCCGCCGTAATCCCAGAGATTGCTGAAATTCTGCGGGAAGGGCCGGCTGTCCTGGCAGATGAGCCAGGCGCCGAGGGCGATCATGCCCAGGATGGCCGCCACTTTGATGAAGGACATCCAGAATTCCGTTTCACCGTACGCCCGGACATTAACCAGGTTGAGACAGGTGATGGCCATAAGGCAGACCAGGGCCGTCACCCATTGCGGCAGGTCCGGCAGCCAGTAATGGACGTAGATGCCGACGGCTGTCAATTCGGCCATGCTGATGATGACATAAGAGAACCAGTAATTCCAGCCCAGCATGAAACCCGGGAAAGGGCCTCAGTACTTGTCGGCGTAATAACTGAAGGACCCGGACACCGGTTCTTCCACGGCCATTTCCCCCAACATGCGCATGATGAGGAAAATGACGATGCCGCAGATAAGATAGGCTGCGATGACCGACGGCCCGCCCAGGGAAATGGTCGACGCCGACCCATAAAACAACCCCGTACCGATAGCGCCGCCCAGGGCAATCATCTGGAGATGACGATTCTTCAGGCCGCGCTGCATCTGTGATGCTTCTTTCATGAAAAAGACCTCCTAACAAAAAAAACGGCCGCACGAAAGTTTACACCCAAGGTGGTGTACCCCTTCGTGCGGTCGTTTGACGATTACACTCTGCCTATTAGTATAGAACAAAAATAGCGCTTGTCAATCCGGGAAAAACAGTGAAGACAGATTACGACGCATCAGCCATATTATGACCGGGCCTGCACAGTTCTGTTACAGCTATCGTGGAATGCTATCTTTTTCTTTATTGAGAAGCTATAATGAAATAGAAATAGGCGGCTGCTATCTTTTGGCTTGCAAATAGCTGGCAGCGGCTCCTCAAGAAAGAAGGATGATTTTTGTTGCAATATATATGCAGGTCTCTCGATTGTGTTATAATGGCAGAGGAGGCGGGGAAAATGGGCCAATTCGTCAATGCGGACGGAGAACGGTGCAGTGTCGATCAGATCGTCAGGAACTTATTGAAGGAAGACGTGACCTATGAATTCATTGCGCACGTTGCCCAATGCCCGTTGGAAACGGTGAAACGCATTGCCGCTAAACAAAAAAAGCAATAGGGAGTGATTCGTTTGAAGATTTTAGTTGTCATGGATGTCGATGCAAAACAGAAACAGTGGCTGGAAACAGCTGCTCCGGAAGCGGATTTTTGCTATTGTCCCGGTGATGGGACCCAGGCCGGCAAGGCACTGGATGAAGCGGACGTCATCATTGGCAATATCGCTCCTGACCTGGTGAAGAAAGCGTCACAGCTGCAGTGGCTCCAGCTCAACAGTGCCGGTGCCAACGAATACTGTAAGCCCGGTATCCTGCCGGCCGGCGTCACCTTGACCAATGCGACCGGTGCCTATGGCCTGGCCTTGTCGGAACACATGCTGGCCCAGACACTGGCTATGATGAAGAAACTCTATCTTTACTATGACAATCAGCATCAGGCCCTGTGGCGCGACGAAGGGCCGGTCACGTCCCTCTATGGCGCGACGGTCGTCGTCGTCGGTTTTGGCAATATCGGCCGTAACTTCGGCCAGCGCGTCAAGGCCATGGGGGCACACGTCATCGGCTTGCGCCGCCGTCAGGGTGCCGTACCGCCGGAAGCCGACGAAATGGGGGATATGGCCCATTTCAATGAATACCTGGCGAAAGCGGATATCGTCGCTTCGTGCCTGCCCGATACGCCGGAAACGTATCATATCTATGATGCCGCGCGCTTTGCGGCCATGAAGAAAGGTGCTTATTTCGTCAATGTCGGCCGCGGCACCAATGTCGACCAGGCCGCTTTGCAGGAAGCCGTCGCCCAGGGCCATCTGGCCGGCGCTGCCCTGGATGTCACCGACCCGGAACCGCTGCCGTCGTCGGATCCCTTGTGGAAGACGCCGGGCATCTACATTACGCCGCACATCTCCGGCGGCTATCATCTCCAGGCGACACACGACTACATCGTCCGCATCGCCGCAGATAATCTCAAACGCTACCGGGCCGGCGACCCTCTGGAAAACATCGTCGACCTCATGACCGGGTATAAAGCATGAGAAAATGGCTTGTCACTAAGCGACAAGCCATTTTTTTAGGGGCTAGTGGTTAGCAGATGGTTTTGAATTTAAAGTCCTCTCTGCGAACTACAAACTCTCTGTACTACACTTATAGAGTAAAAGGAAGCTAGCCCCTAACCCCTAACCACTAACCACGGGCTTGACGATGGTGCCGGTTTTCCGGCAGGTGACGCGGCCGCTGGTCGTGTCGGTCAGGCTGGCGGCAAAGGCGTCGCTGCCGCTTTGCGGGACTTCCATGGTGAAGGTCACGTCGGCGGCGAAATCCCTGCCGGTAATGGTGCCGCCGTGGTCGGGGACGAAGCGTTCCATCGTGCTGACCAGGGGATAGGCGACAGTCGCCGTCAGGATCGTGAAGGGCGTATAGACGGCGATATCCGCGGCTTCCAGGGCCAGGGCGGCAGCGTGGCTGTAAGCCCGGATGAGGCCGCTGGCGCCGAGCTTGATGCCGCCGAAATAACGGGTGACGACGATGGCCGTATTGGTCAGGCCCTGCTTCTTGAGGACTTCCAGGATAGGACGGCCTGCCGTACCGGCTGGTTCGCCATCGTCGCTGGAACGCTGGAAACGGCCGTCCGGCCCGACCTGGTAGGCCGAGCAGTTGTGGCGGGCATCCCAGTATTTCTTTTTCATTTCCTCGATGAAGGCTGCTGCCTCGTCTTCGGATTTCACTTCGCAGACCGTCGCGATGAAGCGGGACTTCTTGATGACATATTCAGCGTCGGCCCGGCCGTAGACCGAGCGGATGAGAGATTCCATAACACACATCGTCCTTTACATTTTTCTTCCATCATACCATGGTTTAGTGGCTCGTGGCTAGTGGTTCGTGGCTCGTAGGGGCTCGCACGTGGCGAGCCCGCCAGGGGATATGTGAGATACTTGTGAATCGGATTTGCATGAACTTTAAATTTAAATCCATCCGCTAACTGCTAACCACTCAAAAAGAGGCTGTCTTAATGCGACAGCCTCTTTTTGTAACACTTTATTTTTTGCCATTGATATTCAATAATGTTTTAATAGCCTCCTGTTTTTCCGGCGGCAAGGCGTGGATGGCCCGGATGATGTGGCTGTCGTCTTCGGTGATGGAAGCACAGAAGTCGCAGCTGTTGCCGTGCTCTTCACTGCCTTTGCAGTACATGCCCGGCCGGCCGACGAGGATACAGATGGGAATCTGGAAAAAATCAGCCATTTTCAGGAGTACTGAAATATCCGGTGAATAGAGGCCTGTTTCCCAAGAATAGACGGCTTGTTTGGACATGCCAAAGAGGGCACCGAAAGCCGTCTGGGTTAAGCCCTTTTTTTTGCGATAATATCTAATTTCTTGTCCTAAAGTCATGCGCGTTCACTCTTTCTGTACACAATAGTCTCTGTTGTACACATTCAATTTCGTATACTATACAACACAATGTAATATACACTGATCATTATAATATGGAAATCATTATAATATGGATGATAAAAAGCGTCAACCGTATGATTCTAAGAACTTGCAAGTATTATGCTTAAATATAATATTGGGACGAAAAATGATACTTAAATTAAGAAAAATATTGATAAAAACATAGAGATGTATACGGAGTATAGAATAAAAAGCTATTTATGGCTGAAAAAGGCACGAATCAGGCGGACCAGGCTTTCCTGGTCGGCAGCGCCCATCAGTTCCCGGCACGAGTGCATGGCCGTAATGGGGATGCCGATATCCATGGCCCGCAGGGGGAGATTGGCTGAGAGCAGGGAGCCCAGGGTCGAGCCGCCGGGGATGTCCGACCGGTTCATGAATACCTGATAGGGGATATCATTTTCACGGCAGAGGGATTTGACGACAGCTACGGCAGCGGCGTCCCCGGCATAGCGCTGGCTGCTGGCGATCTTCAGGGCGACGCCGCACCCCATGACGGGCTGGTTGGTGACGTCGCATTTTTCCGGCACGTTGGGATGGATGGCGTGGGCCACGTCGACAGAGAGCATGAAGGCCCGGGCCAGGTCGGCCGAGAAGTCATCGTCCGTCAGGCCGAAGGCGTGGTAGATGCGGTGCAGGATGTCCGGCAGGACGTGGGAGTCCGCCCCTTGTTTCGTCTGGCTGCCGACTTCTTCGTTGTCGAAGAGGGCGACGACGTTGAGGCCGTCGGAAGCGGCTGTTTCGGCAAGGCCCGTCAGGCAGGCCAGGACCGACGTCAGATTGTCCAGGCGCGGCGACGATACGAATTCATCGTGCCAGCCCAGGCGGCAGCCTTCTTCATAGGGATAGACCGTCAGGTCCCAGGACAGGATGGCTTCGGGCAGGCAGCGGCATTTTTCCGACAGGAAATCGAGGAAGAAATGGTCCGTCAGCTCGCGCTGGTCCAGGCCCATGAGGGGCAGCAGGTCTTTCTGCGGGTTGAGTTCGACACCTTCATTGGCCCGGCGGTTCATGTGGATGGCCAGGCGGGGAATGGTCAGAATCGGTCTCCCTGCGTCGACGAGGCGGATTTCCGGCTGGAAGGCATCGCTGCCCTGGAGGGCCACGGTCCCGGCCAGGGACAGGGGACGGTCGAGCCACGATTCGCGCAGCAGGCCGCCGTAGACTTCGGCGTTCAGCTTGAGGTAGCCGTGCTGGCGGATTTCCGGCCGATATTTTATTCGCAGACAGGGGAAATCCGTATGGGCCGCGCTCAGGCGCAGGTGGCGGCGCACATCGGAACCCGTGCGGAAGGCGATGAGGCCCGAATCATAGAGGGGGACGTAATAGGCACCGTTCGGCGCCAGTTGCCACGCTTCGGACAGGGACAGGGCCTGGAAGCCGGCCCGGTCGAGATAATCCCGGCTGGCCTGGACCGTATGGTACGGCGACGGGCTGTGATGGATAAAATTCAATAAGTCCTGGATATAATCATAAGTCATGGAGGTCATCCTTTCTGACGAGATAGGTCGGTTATTTCAATAGTAGTTCTTATTATATCATATATATAAGATTCTATGGAATGATATGTTTTTTTGCGGCTTCCTCGCCAGCCATGGTATAATAAAAAGGATTTTATTTTTTTGAAGGGACGCTTATGGATTTACACGTAATCTGTCAATTTTTAGGAAGGATCGCCTGGGCCCAGGCCGGCGTCATGGGTCTGCCACTGCTCATGGCCCTGGCTTTCGCCGAAGACAGCTGGCCGGCCTTTATGGGCACCATGGCCGTCTGTGCCCTGGCTGGCTGGGCTTTCCTGCGCTATGGCCACGTGCGGACGAAGAAACTGACCATGCGCGAAGGCATTGCTATCACCGGCCTGGGCTGGCTCCTGGCAACTTTTTTGGGGATGCTGCCTTATTGCCTCGGCGGCTACCTGAACTATTTCGACGGCCTGTTCGAGAGCATTTCCGGCTTTACCGGGACCGGGGCGACGGTCATCCCCGACTTGGAGGTCCTGCCACAGAGCCTCCTCTTCTGGCGCAGCCTGACCCACTGGCTCGGCGGCCTGGGCATTGTCGTCATCTTTATCGCCCTGCTGCCGGAAGCGGGCCAGTCGACGGTCTACATGTACAACGCCGAATCGACGGGGCCCACGCGGGAGCGGGTTCTGCCCAGGCTCCACGACATGACCCAGGTCCTGTTCCGCATGTACATGGCCTTCACGGCGGCGGCCTTCGTCATCTTCCTGCTCTGCGGCATGGATTTCCTCGGCGCCCTGAACCATGCCTTATCGACGGTCTCAGCCGGCGGCTTTTCCACGTACAACGCCAGTGCGGCTCACTTCGAGAGCCCGGCCGTCGAAGCCTGGATGACCTTCTTCATGATCCTCACGGGCGGCAACTACGGCCTGTACTACCAGGCCTGGCAGAAGGGCTGGCACGTCCTGCGGCGCAATACGGAATTCAAGGCCTACCTGTTGATCATCGCCGCGGCGACAGTCCTCATCGGCCTCAACCTCATGGACGGCTTCGACGTATCGGCGCCGACAGCCCTGCGCTATTCGTCGTTCCAGGCGGCGTCCATCGCGACGACGGGCTTCGTCTCGGCAGACTACGACCGCTGGCCGCCCTTTTCCAAAGGCATCCTGCTGGTGCTCATGATTTCCGGCGGCTGTGCCGGTTCGACGGCAGCGGGCCTCAAAGTCTCGCGCGTCGTCATCATGGTGCGCTATATCTGGCAGGCAGCCAAAGCCAAACTCCATCCGCGCCAGATCGTCGCTTTGAACATGAACGGCCACCGCATCGGCGATGACACCGTCGTCCGCGTGGCCCAGTTCTGCTTCCTCTACCTCATGTTCATCGCCCTCTGGGCCCTGCTGCTGACTTTTGACGGTATCAACACCTTCGACGCCATCGGCATCAGCGTCTCCACCATGGGCTGCATCGGCCCGGCCTTCGGCATCACCGGCGCGACCTGTACCTATGCCGAACTCTCCATCTTCTCCAAATCCATCCTCTGCCTGTCCATGCTCCTGGGACGGCTGGAAATGTTCACCCTCCTGGTCATGCTGCGCAAGAGTTTCTGGAAATCCAAGAGCAGCTGGTAAATGAGAGAAAGATTAAATTTTGCTGAATTCAATTAAAGGACGATTAAATTTTCGAAAAGGGGTTAAAAAATAGGGCATACTATACATATAGATTCTTACAGTATATGTATAGGAGGGATTGTCATGAAGAAATTCGTAGCTTTGGCCCTGATTTTGGCAGGCGTGGTCCTGTTCCAATTCGCCTCTGACTTTGAAAACGCTTTTAGTGAGCCACCGCCGGCCGTAGAAGAGCCATTGCCGGAAAAAGCCTTTGTCTATGTCACGGGAGCCGTTAAGAATCCTGGCCTCTATGCGCTGGAAACGGGGAAAACGGCTGGCGAAGCCGTAGAAGCAGCTGGCGGCATGATTGCCTATGCCGATACGGGAGCCGTCAATTTAGCAGACCGCGCAGAAGACGGTGCCCATATCCACGTGCCCTATGATTTCCAGGGGATTCCCGAAAATCCGGCGGAAGCCGGCAAGGTATCTTTGAACCGAGCCGATGAGAAAGCCCTTACGGACCTGCCCGGCATCGGACCAGCTATGGCGGCTAATATCATCGCTTATCGCCAGGAACACGGCTCTTTTGGCAGTATCGAAGAACTACAGAAGGTCAAAGGCATCGGTCCGGCGAAGTTCGCCAAGCTGAAAGATTTGGTGTGCTTATGATGGGAAAGGTTAAACCGGAATGGGTCAGCCTGTCCCTGGTCCTGGCCCTGGCTGGGGGCATTACCCTGGCAGATGTGCTTTCTTTGGCTTTGAGCCTTTGGATTTCTTTGTTCCTGCTGTCTTTGCTGGGCCTATTCTTTTTCCGGTCCCGCAGCCGTATTGCCCTAGTTGTCTGTCTGGTCCTGGCGGCTCTTAGTCTGGGCGCCGGCCGTCTCCAGCTGGAGGCAGAGCGCTGCGAAGCCCTGCCGCATCAGGCAGCTGGTGCCAGGCTGACCGTGGAAGGGACGCTGCAAGAACGGCGCAGTACCTATACGAATGAAAAGGGACAGGTCGGACGGTACATTATGCAGGTCCGGCGCTATTCCTATGACGGGGAAGCGGACGTACAGCCTGGAAACGGCTGTATCTATGTGACTTTGCTGGAACCGCAGGTCGTAGGCAGTACGGTTGTCGTCACTGGCGACAGCCGGCCTTTGACATACTATAAAAATGACGGCATGTACGACGCCCTCCATCGCGACCGGGAAAAAGCGATTTACTTGCGGCTGTTTGCCGATGATGGGGAAAAGGTGGTCGTGACGGCTCCGCCAGGTCGCTGGGAGGCCTTTTTGCAGGATTTGCGCCAGGCTTTGACCGGGCGTTATGAGGTCATCCTCGGCGAGACGTATGCACCGGTACTGGCTAGTCTGCTCTTTGGCGGCCATTACGAGGACTTGCCGCCAGGTCTGCTGGAATCATTCAGTACGACCGGGCTGATTCATATATTATCTGTTTCCGGGTCTCACGTGGCTTTGCTGCTGGCCGTCATCCAGCTCATAGGCCGCGTCCTGGGATTGCGGCCGCGCAGCTTGTGTTGTATTTCTGTGACTTTTCTCTTCTTATACGGCGCGTTGTCGGATTTTTCGTCGCCTGTCGTCCGGGCGTCCCTCATGGGGGCCGCCAGTGCCTTGAGCCTGACGGCGCGGCGCGAATACCTGGCCGGTCATGCTCTGGCCCTGGCTATGGCCGGGATGCTGCTTTACAGCCCATACCTTTGTTTTGACTTGAGTTTCCGCCTGTCCTGTGGCGCCTCGGCAGGCATCATTCTTTTTCAGCGGCCCGTAAGCTCCTGGTTTGCGGGTCTGCCTTTGTTTTTGCGGGATTGCCTGACTGTCTGTGTGGCGGCCCAGATTCTGGTCGTGCCCCTCTTGTTTTCGGCGTTCTTTTCTTTTCCCGTCTATTCGCTGGTGGCCAATGTCCTGGTCGCACCGGTCTTGGACCTGGTCATGGTCCTCGGCCTGTTGGCGTCGGTCCTGTCCCTCTTGTGGGGCAGCGCTGCCGATATGGTGTTGTGGCTCATCAAGCCCTTGCTGGTCCTGGCTCTGAAGGGCAATGCCTTCATCGCCGCCTTGCCGGGGAGCCGCTTCTGGGCCGGTCAGCCGTCGAAGTGGGCCTGTTTGGCCTGGTATCTGGCTGTAGTCTTTGTCTTTTGCCCCTCTTTTCGCAGGCGCATGGGTCCGCCCTTGCTGGCCTGTCTGGCGGCGGCCTGGTTCCTGCGGCCATCCGGGCCGGGCGTCCTGGTCCTCGATGCCGGACGGGACCAGGTGACGGCTGTCATTCATGAGGATAAATCGGCCGATATATGGTATAATAAATCGAGATTCGCCAACCCCGACCAGGCAGCTGTCGTCGTGACGCCGGCTTTGCGGGCTCATGGCGTCTTCCGGCTCCGCCAGTGCCGTGTCGATGGCGACGGGGCGGATCATACGCTGGCCTTGCTGCGGCGGGATTTTACCCTCCTGTCCGGGACGGGGAGCGGCGATGTGCCTTTTCGCTGTCTGGCGTCGGTGGCCAGGCCTTTTCCGGCAGGACCGCTTTGTCTGGAATTCCGGTCCCTGACGGGCTGGAATGGCCGGGATTTCCCCGTATCGGCCATGGCGACCATTGTCTATGGCTCGCGCCGCAGCGATGAAACCCTGACAGAGTGGGGCGAGACGGCGGCCGGTTACGGTGTGCCTTGTTTTTCGCCATCCCGGGACGGCCAGGTCCGTCTGTACCGCTGGCGGGGGCAGTGGCGCATTTCTACGTTTAATGAGGAACAGTCATGGAATATAAGAAACATATAATGATTATTTATGGGACAGAACCGTATGTCATGGAAGAGAGTCGGAAGCGGTTCCTGGCGGCGGCCCACGAGCGGGCCGGCGGGGAAGCCGAGATTCAGTCTTTCCAGAAGGATGCTGTGGCGGCGACGGTCGTCGAATCCTTCCAGGGGTCGAGTCTCTTTAGCAGTGGGACGGTCACGATTTGGTATGACTGTCCCTTTCTGCCGCTCAAGCGCGGCGGCCGGTCGCGGAGCAAGCTCACCAAGGATGAGCAGTGGTTCCTGGACGAGGCCCGGCGGCTCAGCGACGAGAACAGTCTTTTGTTCTATAGCAAGGGCAAGATGGATACGGGCAGTGCTTTTTTCAAGGCCCTGAAGCCCATGGCCGACGTCGTGGCGGCCGAAGCGGTGACGGAAAAGACGGTCATGCCTTATGTGACGGACTATTTGAAAGGGAAGGGCAAGCGCCTGACCAGCCGGGCCGTCGCCTATTTGCGGGCCCTGTTCCAGACCTGGGGTGATATTTCGTTGCTCTATGTCTTTTCGGAGCTGGAGAAATTGTGCATCACCGTGCCCGACAGCAGGAAAACCGTCGATGTGGCCGATTTGCAGGACCTCTTTGCCGGGACGATGGAAAAGAATCTCTTCACCTTTATGGATGAATTTTTGCGGCGCAATGGGGAAAAGACCCTGCCTTTTTTGGAAGGCCTGTTCAGCCGGCAAGATGCTTTTTTGAAGAATACGGGCTATATGTTGTCGCGCCTGCGCCTGCTCCTGGCTTATAAGGAATTGCGCCGGGCCCATGCCGGCCAGCACCAGTGCGAACAGATCCTGCAGACCATCAATAAGGGCCGCAGCGTAAAATATGTCTTATACCACTTGCAAAAAGTGGCATCTTATTGGAAAATAGAAGAGTTGGAAAGTTGTATTTGCCAAATTTTTACGCTCCAGCTCCATATCCGCCGCGGCACGGCGTCGCCGGCCGATATGGGACCCCTTATTTGTTTGTATTGTAGGTAGGGGGCGCCGACGG